>NZ_SCKV01000019.1:0-539 GCF_014155795.1 Pantoea hericii | reverse complement strand
CGCCTTCCTCCCCGCTGAAAGTACTTTACAACCCGAAGGCCTTCTTCATACACGCGGCATGGCTGCATCAGGCTTGCGCCCATTGTGCAATATTCCCCACTGCTGCCTCCCGTAGGAGTCTGGACCGTGTCTCAGTTCCAGTGTGGCTGGTCATCCTCTCAGACCAGCTAGGGATCGTCGCCTAGGTGGGCCATTACCCCGCCTACTAGCTAATCCCATCTGGGTTCATCCGATAGTGAGAGGCCCGAAGGTCCCCCTCTTTGGTCTTGCGACGTTATGCGGTATTAGCCACCGTTTCCAGTGGTTATCCCCCTCTATCGGGCAGATCCCCAGACATTACTCACCCGTCCGCCACTCGTCACCCAAGAGCAAGCTCTCTGTGCTACCGTCCGACTTGCATGTGTTAGGCCTGCCGCCAGCGTTCAATCTGAGCCATGATCAAACTCTTCAATTTAAGTTTGATTTGCTTAAACAAGTTAAGCGGTGCTCATCTGTAAAACGTCATAATGAATTTCATTATGTGTTCACTCGTGAGGCTT
>NZ_SCKV01000017.1:0-1283 GCF_014155795.1 Pantoea hericii | reverse complement strand
ATGTTCTCACGCATTACTGCTCAGCTGCCGGCGGACGGCCTGCTGTTCCATACGCTCACCGGCACCGAGACGCTGTCCCGTCCGTTTGTGCTCACCGCCGAACTGCTGGCCACCGACGCGCGCATCGACCGTCACGCCCTGCTGGGCAAGCCGGTGACCTTTACGCTGCCGACCGACGGCCTGATGAACGCGCTGAGCCCGCGCTACCTCAACGGCAAAATCACCCGGGTGGCGGTGCGCAGCCAGGAGCTGAGCGGCACCCGCTACGCGGTCTACCAGCTGACGGTGGAGCCGGACCTGTGGCCGATGCGGCGCGACCGCAACCTGCGCATCTTCCAGAGCCAGACGGTGCCGCAGATTGTGCAGACGCTGCTGAAGGAGTACGCGGTCAGCGTGGAGACGCGCCTGGCGGGCAGCTACCGGGTGTGGGAGTACTGCGTGCAGTATCAGGAGAGCAGCCTGGACTTTATCAGCCGCCTGATGGAGCTGGAGGGGATTTACTACTTCTTCCGCCACGAGGCGGACAAACATACGCTGGTGCTGTGCGACGCGCCGGACCAGCATCAGGCGTTTCCGGGCTATGAGACCATCGCCTATCACGTCACCCCGTCGGGCGGCGTGGTGACGGAAGAGGGCATCAGCCAGTGGTCGCTGGCGGAGAGCGTGACGCCGGGCATCTACAGCACCGACGACTACGACTTCCGCAAGCCGAACGCGTGGATGCTGCAGGCGCGGCAGAACCCGGCGTCGCCGGTGCCGGGCTCGGTGGACGTCTACGACTGGCCGGGCCACTTTGTCGACCACAGCCACGGCGAGTCCTACGCGCGCATCCGTCAGGAGGTGTGGCAGGCCGAGCACCACAGCGTCAGCGGGTCGGGCACCGCCACCGGCATCGCGCCGGGCTTCACCTTTGCCATCATCAACGCGCCGCACTTCAGCGACAACGGCGAATATCTGGTGACCTCGGCCACCTATGACTTCGCCGAGAACAGTTACGCCAGCGGCGACACCGGCGAGAGCCGTCACAACATCAGCTTCACGGTGCTGCCGTCGTCGGTGACGTACCGCACGCCGCCGGAGACGCCGTGGCCGAAAACGCACGGCCCGCAGACCGCGAAGGTGGTGGGGCCGAAAGGCGAGTCGATCTGGACCGATCGCTACGGCCGGGTGAAAGTGAAGTTTCACTGGGACCGTCTGGCGAAGGGCGACGACACCAGCTCCTGCTGGGTGCGCGTCTCCAGCGCCTGGGCGGGTCAGGGGTTCGGCGGGGTGCAGATCCCGCG
>NZ_SCKV01000016.1:0-2072 GCF_014155795.1 Pantoea hericii | reverse complement strand
AAACCTCGGTTTAGGCGAAGGTGCGCCCGTTATCGGTTCGCCTTTCCCCTGGCCTCACGCAAAAATGCCTAATGAACTCTTTCCCTCAATGGCTGGCATGGTCTTCCTGAAAAGTAATGGGGCAGGTTTCAGCGACACTCTCTATCCGAAACTGGCGTTAGTTTATCCGGGGTTGAAACTCGCTGATTTACGTGGTGAATTTATTCGTGGCTGGGATGATGGGCGCGGCGTGGATTCCGGCCGTACTTTATTGTCAACTCAGCAGGGATCCGTGGTGGTAGGTGACGATGGTGCGAGCACTAACACGGTGGTTGCCATAAACAACCTCGTTGACAGAGCCAGGTGGGGTTACGATGCAGCATCTCTTTCAAGCACTTCTGGCATGTATGTGTCGATGACGCCAACAACTAATGATTACGTATCAAATACGTGGCCGATAGGCGTATACGGTATTAGCCGTCCGCGTAACGTCGCATTTAACTACATCGTGAGAGCTGCATAATGGCAAAGGTAACGCTTGATAAAAACGGCCTGGCAAAATCGGCCGGCACACTGACAATTTATAATTTTGATACGGTAAGCGGCGAGTTCACTGGCTCAAATGATGAGTATCTGGCTCAGGGTGTTGGCCTTCCCGCGAATGCCTGCATCACCGCACCGCCCGTTACTGAAGCCGGGCGCGTAGCGATTTATCAGGATGGAGCCTGGACGGCTGTAGCCGATCATCGTGGGGAAACGGTTTATTCAGTTAATGATGGCTCAGCAGTAATAATCAGTGAACCGGGAGACTACCCGGCAGACACAACACTATTGAAACCTGCAACCGCCTGGGATAAATGGGACGGCGAAAAGTGGGTAACTGATTCAGCTGAAAAGAAAGCGGCGGATGTTAAAGAAGCCAATGAGCGACAGGCCGAACTGATTGCAGAAGCGAACAGCATCACACAGGCATGGCAGACTCAGCTGCGCTTAGAAATGATTACTGAATCAGATAAGGCTTCACTGATGGAATGGATGAAATACGTGCAGGCTGTTCAGGCCGTCAGCACTCAGCACGCTCCCGATGTTACGTGGCCGGAAAAGCCTGAATGAATAAAGCCCGCATATGCGGGCTTATTTTATGACAGCCTGAACTCTTTATAGTCGGTCTTATAATCCGCATCGCCATAAAAACGGCCATCATCTGGATTGTAATAAGCGCCAGGCTGCGCGGCGTTGTCTTCGCTGATTTCAATCAGATAGCAGCCCTTGATCGTAAAGTCAGACGGTGCGGCGATGGTGTTTTCAACAAGGTAGCCGCCTGTTTTAATTACTGCATATTGTTTGTTCATTATGCGTACTCACAAAAGATTGCTACGCCATTGGCTCCATCGCCGGATTTTTTGGCGTTGTAAACTGCTGCATCCGGTTTAGTCTCATCATAAAGGTTACAGGTTCCACTTCCCCCGGCCCCGTAACCTGCATCCGTACCGTTCGCGCCGCTGCCTTTATTACCCGTTGCAGATGTCTCGCCTGACAGAACGCTGGCACCGCCGTAACCGCCTAACTGCCCCTGCGTCCCCAGATAGCCCCAGCCGCCATAGTTGCCATTAGCCTTACGGATAAGCCTGTACCCGGTCGCAGTCTCTTTAAACTCTCCGACACCTGGCAGACCTGGAATCACCATCAGTGAACTGATCGTATTCGAATAATCAGCGCGCGGGCGTGTTGCTATCGAACCTGTATTACCACCTGATGCAGAAATTTTGGTACCGAACCACGTAGTGCCGCCCTTGATACCTTCCGATCCTGTTACTGCTGCACCGCCCAGGCCAATGGTCACAGGAACGCTGTCAACCTTTGCCTTTGTCAGATCAATTTCAAACTCCACATAACCGCCGCCCCCACCGCCACCGCCAGCAGCAGTATATGAGGAAGAATTTACCGCAGCGGGGCTGCTTCCACTGGCACCGGCACCGACTATCTGACAGAGCACCTTTGTAGCTGCCGGGTCAGGCGTGTAATTGCCGGAAACAGTCATAACTACAGTGCGCAAAAGCCTGCCGGAAAACTTTTCGCTAATACCGAGGTTT
>NZ_SCKV01000015.1:0-2983 GCF_014155795.1 Pantoea hericii | reverse complement strand
TCTCTCAAAAACGCCTCTGGCGTTGTAAGGTTAAGCCTCACGGGTCATTAGTACCGGTTAGCTCAACGCATCGCTGCGCTTACACACCCGGCCTATCAACGTCGTAGTCTTCAACGTCCCTTCAGGACTCTCAAGGAGTCAGGGAGAACTCATCTCGGGGCAAGTTTCGTGCTTAGATGCTTTCAGCACTTATCTTTTCCGCACTTAGCTACCGGGCAATGCCATTGGCATGACAACCCGAACACCAGTGGTGCGTTCACTCCGGTCCTCTCGTACTAGGAGCAACCCCCCTCAATTCTCCAGCGCCCACGGCAGATAGGGACCGAACTGTCTCACGACGTTCTAAACCCAGCTCGCGTACCACTTTAAACGGCGAACAGCCGTACCCTTGGGACCTACTTCAGCCCCAGGATGTGATGAGCCGACATCGAGGTGCCAAACACCGCCGTCGATATGAACTCTTGGGCGGTATCAGCCTGTTATCCCCGGAGTACCTTTTATCCGTTGAGCGATGGCCCTTCCATTCAGAACCACCGGATCACTATGACCTGCTTTCGCACCTGCTCGAGCCGTCACTCTCGCAGTCAAGCCAGCTTATGCCATTGCACTAACCTCACGATGTCCGACCGTGATTAGCTGACCTTCGTGCTCCTCCGTTACTCTTTAGGAGGAGACCGCCCCAGTCAAACTACCCACCAGACACTGTCCGCAGCCCGGATCACGGGCCTACGTTAGAACATCAAACATTAAAGGGTGGTATTTCAAGGTTGGCTCCACGCGAACTGGCGTCCGCGCTTCAAAGCCTCCCACCTATCCTACACATCAAGGCTCAATGTTCAGTGTCAAGCTGTAGTAAAGGTTCACGGGGTCTTTCCGTCTTGCCGCGGGTACACTGCATCTTCACAGCGAGTTCAATTTCACTGAGTCTCGGGTGGAGACAGCCTGGCCATCATTACGCCATTCGTGCAGGTCGGAACTTACCCGACAAGGAATTTCGCTACCTTAGGACCGTTATAGTTACGGCCGCCGTTTACCGGGGCTTCGATCAAGAGCTTCTCCTTGCGGATAACCCCATCAATTAACCTTCCGGCACCGGGCAGGCGTCACACCGTATACGTCCACTTTCGTGTTTGCACAGTGCTGTGTTTTTAATAAACAGTTGCAGCCAGCTGGTATCTTCGACTGGCTTCGGCTCGGGGAGCAAGTCCCTCCACCTACGCGCCAGCGTGCCTTCTCCCGAAGTTACGGCACCATTTTGCCTAGTTCCTTCACCCGAGTTCTCTCAAGCGCCTTGGTATTCTCTACCTGACCACCTGTGTCGGTTTGGGGTACGATTCTGTGTTACCTGATGCTTAGAGGCTTTTCCTGGAAGCTGGGCATTTATCACTTCAGCACCGTAGTGCCTCGTCGTCACGCCTCAGCGTTGATAAGGGACCGGATTTACCTGGACCCTCCGCCTACACGCTTAAACCGGGACAACCGTCGCCCGGCTGATATAGCCTTCTCCGTCCCCCCTTCGCAGTAACACCGAGTACAGGAATATTAACCTGTTTCCCATCGACTACGCCTTTCGGCCTCGCCTTAGGGGTCGACTCACCCTGCTCCGATTAACGTTGAACAGGAACCCTTGGTCTTCCGGCGAGCGGGCTTTTCACCCGCTTTATCGTTACTTATGTCAGCATTCGCACTTCTGATACCTCCAGCATGCCTCACAGCACACCTTCGACGGCTTACAGAACGCTCCCCTACCCAACAACACATAGTGTCGCTGCCGCAGCTTCGGTGCATGGTTTAGCCCCGTTACATCTTCCGCGCAGGCCGACTCGACCAGTGAGCTATTACGCTTTCTTTAAATGATGGCTGCTTCTAAGCCAACATCCTGGCTGTCTGTGCCTTCCCACATCGTTTCCCACTTAACCATGACTTTGGGACCTTAGCTGGCGGTCTGGGTTGTTTCCCTCTTCACGACGGACGTTAGCACCCGCCGTGTGTCTCCCGTGATAACATTCCTCGGTATTCGCAGTTTGCATCGGGTTGGTAAGCCGGGATGGCCCCCTAGCCGAAACAGTGCTCTACCCCCGAGGATGAGTTCACGAGGCGCTACCTAAATAGCTTTCGGGGAGAACCAGCTATCTCCCGGTTTGATTGGCCTTTCACCCCCAGCCACAGGTCATCCGCTAATTTTTCAACATTAGTCGGTTCGGTCCTCCAGTTAGTGTTACCCAACCTTCAACCTGCCCATGGCTAGATCACCGGGTTTCGGGTCTATACCCTGCAACTTAACGCCCAGTTAAGACTCGGTTTCCCTGCGGCTCCCCTATACGGTTAACCTTGCTACAGAATATAAGTCGCTGACCCATTATACAAAAGGTACGCAGTCACCCCCATAAAGAAGGCTCCCACTGCTTGTACGTACACGGTTTCAGGTTCTGTTTCACTCCCCTCGCCGGGGTTCTTTTCGCCTTTCCCTCACGGTACTGGTTCACTATCGGTCAGTCAGGAGTATTTAGCCTTGGAGGATGGTCCCCCCATATTCAGACAGGATACCACGTGTCCCGCCTTACTCATCGAGCTCACAGCACGTGTGCTTTTGTGTACGGGAGTATCACCCTGTACCCTGCGACTTTCCAGACGCTTCCACTAACACACATGCTGATTCAGGCTCTGGGCTGCTCCCCGTTCGCTCGCCGCTACTGGGGGAATCTCGGTTGATTTCTTTTCCTCGGGGTACTTAGATGTTTCAGTTCCCCCGGTTCGCCTTGCAGCACTATGTATTCATGCTGCAATGATGCACAGAGTGCACCGGGTTTCCCCATTCGGACATCGACGGCTGTAGCGGTTCATATCACCTTACCGTCGCTTTACGCAGATTAGCACGTCCTTCATCGCCTCTGACTGCCTGGGCATCCACCGTGTACGCTTAGTCGCTTAACCTCACAACCCACAGGCGTTTTACAACGCTGCGAGCTGCAAGCATTTGAGA
>NZ_SCKV01000014.1:0-4274 GCF_014155795.1 Pantoea hericii | reverse complement strand
GCCGGTGAGCGTATGGAACAGCAGGCCGTCCGCCGGCAGCTGAGCAGTAATGCGTGAGAACATGGTTTTTTCCGTACAGACAGAACTGACGATGACGCGGGTCAGTAAAAGTGGAAGGGAAATGATTTTTTTATTTAAAGCATCTTCTGATTAGAAGTAATGGATATCAGGGCGAAATTATTTTTCAAAACAAAACCCCGATTAAAAAATAAACATTTATGAACATGATCAATATAATATTTTTTCAGTCAATATGTATTTTGAATATCAACCAGGAAACACAAAGAGGAAATTATTTTTTAAATAATTTTAAATTAAAATAAGGAAATATAATATACATTACAAACCATCGTGATGCATGCACATTTAACATCCCCATTTATTTCACTGACTAACTACTTCTTGATTATTTCATTATGCATGTTAGCGAAAATCAAAACACACGAAAAAAAGGAACAATGCTGCCGGGCTTTACTGCCAACAAAGCTACACTGCTCATAAAGTTCGCAGATAAGCGCCACATCAGCATGGGCGACGGGTGAAGAGGTTAACCGCTTTGGCCTAATTTTTTTAAACTCCGGATGACGGTGTTAATGCCAATGTTCAGTTTTCTGGCGGTATCACGAACCCAGGCACCATTGATGAAGGCCATTTCAGTGATCTGTTCTTTAATGCACGGCTTACGGGCTTCATAAGCGTAAGTGAGTTGAAACACGCGGTGGCAGTGACGGCTGCGAAATCTGTCATAGCCTTTAGGGTTCTGACCATGGCGGTAAACATGAGCAGACTGACAATGGAGGCAATGAACGTTAACGCTGGCCATGAGAATCTTAAAAAGCGTGCATTATACATCAGATTAAACCAATTAGAGGCATCACCCTATATTTAAATACAGTGTCTACCCAAAACCCTACACTATAGTAACTTAATATAAAAAGTGATAGGATTAACTCTCTAAAAAAACCTTTTTCTAGTGAGAGGGAATTATTTTTATTCACTTATAATAAATCACTTCACAACCTTAATATCTTTAACCTCTCTATCACAAAAGTTGGTCCAATCCTTACGAATAGTCTCGGCCAAACTGATTAGATAGTCAAAGTCATCTCTATGAAGAAGATCATTTTCATCTAATACAAACACCTTACTAATGTCAAAATGCGAGTTTGGATAGAAATTTGGAATAAGAACACCTATAAACCATTTACTATCCGAACGCAGTAAATTAAAGTCACCTTGACGTGACTTAACAATCTTAGCTTCAATAATAAATCGCCCCTTCTTTAAGTCATAAACTTGATAGTCTATCTCTTTATCTAAATTTCTCATGGAAATAACAGTTTCATAATCACCAGTTGGTGATTTACCACCAGGGAACTTTATTTGCGTTATTCTTTATACATTAAAGCCTCAATATTTATCTACTACTGTACTTTTAAATATCTTTTTTTCCGTTTTTCATATTCAGGATCGATTTGATGAGGAAGAATGACTTTGAGTCCCGCGCCTATTTGAGATGCAATATAATTTGCGTTTGAAAGATGTTTGGCAAGCTCTGGGTCAGTAGTATCAAACTCTTTGGAAGCCAAACTCCCCAGATTCATGCTATGCAGGACACTTTTATCTTTTTCTTCACCAGTTAATATTTTTTTTACGTACATAAGCTGTTTCAGAGCAACCTGAAAAACTGTAAAATCCGGTTTTTCCATGGCTCTTTGATTAGTGATATCAATAGCATCATTGATGTAGTCAAGAGCGGTATATTCTTCTTTATTCATCATAACCCCTAAATGCACCTTTTTCGTTTGAGAGCAATTGAATCGCTCCACCTTCTGTTTGATAGGGTTGATTCTTCACCGACCAAGTGTCGAGTGCCGGCAATGATGTACTCCGTAGCATCTCAACTTTATGCTGCACAGTATAAGGCTTGGGTACCTTATCAACCACACTTTCCGTACCATAAATTGTTCCCTTAGGATTTATACCAAGCTTGGTAGGCTTAACATCCTCGCTTAAGGCATACCAGTTTCCCTGACGACCGCCAGGCACTTGATTTTGAAAGAGAGGCTTACTTCTGTTCACTGTTTCAACACTTACTCTCTGCGAATAATCGATTCCATTATCAAAATCTTTGATCTGTTGAGGGTCAAAGCCTTTTGACTCTAACCAATCACGAGCCATTTCTTTATGACCTCGAATCGTGATATCTTTATTTAAATCACCAGTTCTTCCAAACTTCTTATTTAACTCAGCTCGACGTGATGATATTTCGATATTATCAGAATTTAGCTTAGCTGGCTTTGGTATGTTCCCGGCACGCCAGCTATCAAACTTCATGCCCCCTTTGCCACCCAATGCCCCACCGGCAAAACTGCCTACCAGCATAGACCATTTTTGTCCGTCAGAGCCTTCCCCGAAAAGTCTGCCACCCACCCAATCGCCAGCGTAACCGCCGCCCATTGCGCCAGCTAAGCCTAGCAGCGCAATAGCAGGAGATGCCAGGACCGCAACAGCTGCAGTGCCCACTCCCATCATCACCCAGTTTACCCAGCCAGGGATTTCGGGGTTGATATCGTCGGTCTGAAGTTTACCTCCGCCAATAAACACATTGGTTGAACCGCCAGATATCTCAGCGCTGCAGGTCAAACGGTCTCCGATGCGGGCGGCAGGAAAGTTGTTAATAAAAACTTTGTCCGAACCTTCAGCAACCCGTTGCGATGAGCCGCTGTGCTCATCACAGTCGCCTTTGGACAAATGTGCACGTATCGCTGCTCTGCTGTTGGTGAAAACATTCGGCGAGCCGGATAACAGTTTGCCTGTGTTATGCCGCGGAGCCCATGACATGCTCCCTAGCACTTCACCCACCCCTCCGGCAGCACAGGCACCGGCTGCTGCTGCAGATACGACAACCAGAGCCGCTCCACCGGTTACAACAACGGCTGCTGCACCTAAAATGGCACCGCCAATTAACCCGGCGATCATCCAGCCTTTAGAAGCTGTGTGGGCTATCTCGTCCTGCTCTCTGGCAGCATTGAATTCAGCCATGATTTATACATCCTTATGTCTCTGAAGAAACGCAAGGATTTGTGATTCGCTGGCGAGATCTTCTGGTCCTTTAAAGGCTTTTGCCATGCCAAGAATATCTCTTACAGATGAGTTTTTTCTGTGTGATGATGTCCATAGTGCATAGCGCAACGGCTCTTCATTATTTAAGGCGGCGATATGTAATGGGCTTCCCGCTGAGTCAAAGAACAAATAACTGCCATTCAGAGCTCTTTTCAAATCAACATTCTGATAAAGTAATGTCACCGTTTCATGTGCGGTAAGCACTTTAGTATCGTTATCAAAAGAAAAGAAAATCCCCGTTGCATCAGTTGCCACGGGTACCGGCTCATCATCAGAATCACGAGAATTAAATTTTATACTGTTAATAATCTCATGATATTGCTTACTATAATAATCATTAAAACGTCCTGGGCATGTTCCAATATAACAAACAATCTTTTTACCCCCGGCGTCATCATCAAATAAAACAATCGATTGTTTTTGCCAGATCTCAGCGCCATCATTTTCAAAATGATAAAAAAGCTCAACTGCAGGCAGATTATCTATCTCGATCAGTTGTGATGTTATGTTTACAAAAGCGGGAACAGTGACACTCATCTCATTGATAATTCTAGCGGCCACTTTTTGCACTGTATCGTCATGAAAAGCAGATGCGCGAGACACTACGAACGTAAACTCACTCGCATTATTTTCGCTGAGCGTAAAAAGGTTCATTGTCCTGTCTTTAAATATGTCGGGCAGTTCAATTGAAGCTTCCTGAAGAGTATAGGTGGCCATTTTATCCTTTGGTATTTTTTGCTGATGAAGAAAAGTAGTTTTCAATTTCACTTTTTATTTTATTTTTATGTCCACTACCCGGTGCAATTATTGCAGCGCTTCCTCCTTCTGGATTTAAATGTAAATCACCACCTTTGGTATTAATCTCTCCATTACCATCGACGGTAATGTTAAAATTTTTACCAATAAAATTAATCGCACCTTCTTTAGTTAACTCAATCGCGCTCAGACCACACTCGATCCTTACAGTGTCTCCGGCTGCAATGGTGTAAGAAGTAAAGGCCTGTTCAGTACGATTGCCCGTTGTCAGCGTTTTACTATTTCCCTGAGTGCCGAGAGCATGGTCACCATCCACTCGCGTCTCATTATTAGCGCCCACCGAAACTGTCCTATTGTTTAGAACACTGTGTGATTCATCATTTTTAACATGC
>NZ_SCKV01000013.1:0-5220 GCF_014155795.1 Pantoea hericii | reverse complement strand
AACTGCCAGGCATTATATAAGTGAAGAAGCCCCGCACGAGAGTGCGGGGCTTTTTTACGTCTGCAGATCGTGAAAAACCTCATCATAATCCCCGAAAACAGCCTGAGAACCCCTCCCTGATACGGTAAACTACGCCCAGATAACTCAGTAAAGGTCGTCAAATGTCCAGCCAGCATCCTTCCTTAAAAGCCGACAATACGCTTGGGCTTGAAGTACATACACAGAAACGCATCGTTGCTGAGACGCCAGCTGCCATTCTGGCTGCATGGCAGGCCAGCCAGCGTGATCAAACCCCTTTCATGGTGCTTGGTGAAGGCAGCAATGTCCTCTTTCTGGATGATTTCGCTGGTACTGTGGTACTTAACCGCATTAAAGGCATCAACATTCAGGATGAGTATGAGTACTGGAAGTTGCATGTCGGAGCAGGTGAGAACTGGCATCAGCTGGTTAAGAGCACACTGGAAAAAGGGATCACTGGCCTGGAGAATCTGGCATTAATCCCTGGAATGACGGGTTCTGCACCGATTCAGAACATTGGTGCCTATGGTGTGGAATTAAAAGATGTCTGCGAATATGTGGATGTGCTTAACCTAGACAGTGGTGAGACAGAGCGTCTCGATCGTGAAGCCTGTGAATTTGGCTATCGTGACAGCATTTTCAAGCATCGCTATCAGAGAGGTTATGTCATCGTCGCGGTCGGGATAATCCTGCCTAAACAATGGCAGCCCGTATTGACCTACGGTGATCTGAAGACTCTGAATCCGGTAACGGCTAGCGCCTGGGATGTTTATCACGCGGTGTGCCAGATGCGGCAGAGCAAATTACCGGATCCAAAAGTGACCGGGAATGTAGGCAGCTTCTTCAAAAATCCGGTCGTTACCGAGGCGCAGTGCAGCGCCTTGCTGGCGCATTTTCCAGCTATGCCACACTATCTGATGCCGAATGGTGAAACCAAGCTGGCAGCCGGATGGCTTATCGATCAGTGTCAGTTGAAAGGTTATCGTATCGGCGGTGCCGCCGTTCATCAGCAACAGGCTCTGGTGCTGATTAATGCTGATAATGCCACACCTGACGATATCGTTGCGCTGGCAAAAACCGTGCGTGCGAAGGTGGGTGAAAAGTTTGATGTCTGGCTGGAGCCTGAGGTGCGGTTTATTCAGGCACAGGGCGAGTGCAATGCTGTCGGGGTAATCGCATGAAAGACAACAGTATCCCGCTAAAGCTGGTCGATATTTTATCTGACGGTGAGTTTCATTCTGGCGAACAGCTGGGTGAAACACTGGGCATGAGTCGCGCAGCCATTAACAAGCATATCCAGACCTTAAAAAGCTGGGGACTTGACGTTTATACCGTGACAGGGAAGGGCTACAGTCTCTCTGCCCCGATGCAGCTGTTGGATGAGCAGGCAATTGTCGCTCAGGTTAAGCAGGGCAATATCTCTGTTATCCCGGTGATTGACTCCACAAATCAGTATCTGCTGGAGCGCATGCATGAGATGGAGTCGGGTGCTGCCTGTATCGCTGAGTATCAGCAGGCTGGTCGTGGCCGTCGTGGGCGTCAATGGTTCTCTCCCTTTGGCGCTAATCTCTACATGTCTATGTACTGGCGTCTGGAGCAGGGACCCGCTGCGGCGATGGGTCTTAGTCTTGTGATTGGTATTATCATTGCTGAGACATTACGTTCATTAGGGGCTGATGATGTTCGCGTCAAATGGCCCAATGATATTTACCTTAACGATCGCAAACTGGCAGGTATTCTGGTCGAACTGACCGGTAAAACGGGTGATGCCGCGCATATCGTCATGGGGGCCGGGATTAACCTTGCTATGCGTACAGCCGATGCATCGCAGATTAATCAGGGCTGGATTAACCTGCAGGAAGCCGGTGTATCCGTTAACCGCAATGAGCTGGCCGCCCAACTGATAAATAATCTGCGCGAAGCCCTGCCGTTGTTTGAGCAGGAAGGGTTAACGCCCTTTGTTACACGCTGGATGGTGCTGGATAACTTTATTCACCGGCCTGTTAAATTGCTCATTGGTGAACGTGAAGTGCATGGTATTGCGCGGGGCATTGACAGTCAGGGTGGCCTGTTACTTGAGCAGGATGGCGAAATAAAAGCCTGGGTGGGCGGAGAAATATCTCTACGTCCTCTCTGATCAAAAAAGCCTGCACTAATGCAGGCTTTTTTACTGGAGCGGTTATTTACGCAGGCGAACCCTGTCGACCGCATGATTGCCACTTTTAGTCATGATCAGGCTGGCCCGTTCGCGTGTTGGCAGGATATTTTCCCGCAGGTTTAGCCAGTTAATCTCTTTCCATAAATTGCCCGCTATCTCCACTGCTTCCGCTTCTGAGAGCTGGGCATAATGGTGGAAGTAAGAGTCCGGGTCGGTAAATGCACCCTGGCGGAATTTGAGGAATCGATTGATATACCAGCTTTGCAGCAGCTCTTCCTCAGCGTCGACATAGATAGAAAAATCAACGAAGTCTGAAACAAAGACATGATGTGGGTCATGGGGATAGTCCATGCCACTCTGCAATACATTCAGACCTTCCAGAATAAGGATATCAGGCTGCTGAACCACTTTATCGCCATCAGGGATGACATCATAAATCAGATGCGAATAGACCGGTGCTGTGACCTGACTGGCGCCTGATTTCAAATCGGAGACGAAATTGACCAGCCGGTGCATATCATAAGATTGCGGAAACCCTTTTTTCTTCATTAATCCGCGCTCTTTCAGCACGGCATTGGGATGAAGAAAGCCATCCGTCGTGATCAATTCTACTTTACGATGTTCAGGCCAGCGGCTGAGCAACGCCTGTAATACACGCGCAGTTGTGCTTTTACCGACGGCTACGCTGCCCGCAATACTGATGATATAGGGGATTTTCTGGCCATTGGTACCCAGAAATTGCTCCAGTACAGCCTGCCGACGAACATTAGAGCTGATATAGAAATTAAGCAGGCGCGAAAGTGGCAGATAAATTTCTGCTACCTCCTCCAGCGAGAGATCCTCGTTGATGCCCTCCAGCTGCGCGATCTCTTCCTCTGACAGTGTCATAGGAACGGAATCACGTAAAGCAGCCCACTGCTCACGAGTGAACTCTAAATAAGGCGTTGTCAGGGGGGTCGTTTTATCCATAAGCATGCATCTGACCGCAAATTCATTGCTATCAACCGCGTGTCATCCGATAAGCAGGAGAGCACAGGTGAAATAAATCACGAATCGCTGGTTTATCAGTGAGAACAATGGGCTGGAGGGTATCACCAGTATGGCTTTTAACAGAAGTAAAAAGATAAACGTGATCACGCTTTCGTCGGCATACCCACAAAACATCATAATAACGCTAATTCTGACAGCTGTATCACTACGTATAGTGCTACACGGGCCATCAAAGCTTATGTGCGGCTTTTATCTGCCTTAAATAGTATTCACACGCCTTTATGACCCAATAGAGCTGTAACGGCGTAGAGAGAGGCTAAAAGCGCATACATTCAATATGCAGCGTGTGTTTCCCAACTTATGAATAAAGAGCTGCGAGACACTGGAAGCGTTTTTTACCGTTATCGTCGTACCAGCGAGAGAGATATGCAGGACAAAAACGTCTCCCTGTTCTGCAGATATCTTAAGTGCACGAAAAATAACGCCGATAAGGGTTAAAAAAGCATCACTCAGAACAGGCTGCGCAAAATAAAAAGGCGATGGGCGGAATATTTTACCTTAAAAAGAGCATGCCAGAGCAGCAGGGGACGATAGCGAGGCAGGGTGGGCGGTGTAAAAAAAGGACCAGATCGCACAAATATTCTGCACAAAAACGCCAGAATGCGATGATTTGCACAAATAGTAAGCGATAGAACAAAATTAGTGATTTTTTAGTTGCATCGAAGGCCCGACCTTCCTAAAATGCGCTCCACTTGATGCCGGCTTAGCTCAGTTGGTAGAGCAACTGACTTGTAATCAGTAGGTCACCAGTTCGATTCCGGTAGCCGGCACCATCAAGTAGGTGGGATTCCCGAGCGGCCAAAGGGAGCAGACTGTAAATCTGCCGTCACAGACTTCGAAGGTTCGAATCCTTCTCCCACCACCATCTCAGCCTCACGGTTGAGTACAGGTAAACAACCTGTTTATCTGTCAGGTGAGTCACTTATCACCCTGAATTCAGACTGAGCGTTAGCGAAGTCAACGTCGGTCAGCTTCGCTGGCAGACAGTAGATAGCAGAGAAACATTCACTGTTATCTGCAAGCTACAGAAAGAACAGGTAGCCGAGTTCCAGGATGCGGGCATCGTATAATGGCTATTACCTCAGCCTTCCAAGCTGATGATGCGGGTTCGATTCCCGCTGCCCGCTCCAGATGTGCTGATATGGCTCAGTTGGTAGAGCGCACCCTTGGTAAGGGTGAGGTCCCCAGTTCGACTCTGGGTATCAGCACCACTTCCTTTAATCTCCCTCCTGATTTTCTCTGTAACTTCCTTGCAGTCAGGCAATGCCTGGTTAATGTGATGATATCATTGATATATCCGTGTCTTAGAGGGACTAGCGATGGCTAAAGAGCAATTTCAACGTAACAAACTGCACGTAAACGTGGGCACCATCGGTCACGTTGACCACGGTAAAACCACCCTGACTGCAGCTATCACTACCGTACTGGCTAAAACCAACGGCGGCCAGGCTCGTGCATTCGATCAGATCGACAGCACACCTGAAGAAAAAGCCCGCGGTATCACCATCAACACCGCTCACGTTGAGTATGAGACTGCTGCACGTCACTACGCTCACGTTGACTGCCCAGGCCACGCCGACTATGTGAAAAACATGATCACCGGTGCTGCGCAGATGGACGGCGCGATCCTGGTTGTTGCTGCGACTGATGGCCCAATGCCACAGACCCGTGAGCACATCCCGCTGGGTCGTCAGGTTGGCGTTCCTTACATCATCGTGTTCCTGAACAAGTGTGACATGGTTGATGATGAAGAGCTGCTGGAGCTGGTAGAGATGGAAGTACGTGACCTGCTGTCACAGTACGACTTCCCAGGCGACGACACCCCAATCGTTCGTGGTTCTGCTCTGAAAGCGCTGGAAGGCGTTCCTGAGTGGGAAGCGAAAATCGTCGAACTGGCTGAACACCTGGACAACTACATCCCGGATCCAGTCCGTGCGATCGACATGCCGTTCCTGCTGCCAATCGAAGACGTATTCTCAATCTCTGGCCGTGGT
>NZ_SCKV01000012.1:0-25807 GCF_014155795.1 Pantoea hericii | reverse complement strand
GGTTGTTACCCTGATCCACCCAATCGCAATGGACGAAGGTCTGCGCTTCGCAATCCGCGAAGGTGGCCGTACCGTTGGCGCGGGTGTTGTTGCTAAAGTTATCGCATAATTACCGATAACGTTTGACGCAATGCACACGGAAAGGGCATCATTTGATGCCCTTTTTGCACGCTGTTTCATAGAACCTGGCTCATCAGTGATTTTTTGAATCATAATCATTGCTGAGACAGGCTCTGTTATGCGGCGTTGGATACCGAGTTACGCCTCAAAAGCTCATTCGGTTTGGACGCCTCGCACTGCGGGGCAGAATAGTTTCTGAATTATTGTGGCAGGTTGGTTTATGAGTGCGAATACCGAAGCTCAAGGGAGCGGGCGTGGCCTGGAAGCGGTAAAGTGGGTAGTAGTTGTATTACTGCTGCTTGCAGCGATTGTAGGTAACTACCTCTATCGTGATGTGTCACTACCACTGCGTGCATTAGCCGTAGTTGTACTGATTGCAGCGGCTGGCGGCATTGCGCTTTTAACGACCAAAGGCAAAGCGACCGTGGCTTTTGCTCGTGAAGCAAGAACAGAAATGCGTAAGGTTATCTGGCCAACCCGCCAGGAAACGCTGCACACCACGTTAATCGTTGCCGCGGTTACTGCCGTGATGTCACTGATTTTGTGGGGGCTGGATGGTATTCTGGTCCGTCTGGTATCGTTTATCACTGGCCTGAGGTTCTGAGATGTCTGAAGCTCCAAAGAAACGCTGGTACGTCGTACAGGCGTTTTCCGGTTTTGAAGGCCGCGTAGCCCAATCGCTGCGCGAGCATATCAAATTGCACAACATGGAAGAGCTGTTTGGCGACGTCATGGTTCCGACTGAAGAAGTCGTTGAAATCCGTGGTGGCCAGCGTCGTAAGAGCGAGCGCAAGTTTTTCCCGGGATACGTACTGGTTCAGATGGTCATGAATGACGCCAGCTGGCACTTAGTACGCAGCGTCCCGCGCGTGATGGGTTTCATCGGCGGTACCTCTGACCGTCCGGCGCCTATCAGCGATAAAGAAGTTGATGCGATCATGAACCGTCTGCAGCAGGTCGGCGACAAGCCTCGTCCGAAAACGCTGTTTGAGCCGGGTGAAATGGTTCGCGTTAATGACGGTCCATTTGCTGACTTTAACGGTGTGGTTGAAGATGTGGATTACGAGAAGAGCCGCCTGACGGTTTCCGTATCTATCTTTGGTCGTGCAACACCGGTTGAGCTGGACTTTGGTCAGGTGGAGAAAGGTTAACCTCTTTCCGCTCACAAATTAGCTGTTGCAGCAGGCGCGAAATTTAACTACAATTTCGCGCCTTTTGTTTTTATGCGCTGGCAACAGCGTGTAAATCGTTATCACGGGGAGCCTTTACAGGCGCTATAACCCAATTGAGGAAATATCATGGCTAAGAAAGTCCAAGCCTACGTCAAGCTGCAGGTTGCAGCTGGTATGGCGAACCCAAGTCCACCGGTTGGTCCAGCACTGGGTCAGCAGGGCGTTAACATCATGGAATTCTGTAAAGCGTTCAACGCTAAGACCGAATCTCTGGAAAAAGGTCTGCCGACTCCTGTTGTTATCACCGTATACAGCGACCGTTCTTTTACCTTCATTACCAAAACGCCTCCGGCTGCCGTACTGCTGAAAAAAGCAGCGGGCATCAAGTCTGGTTCTGGTAAGCCGAACAAAGATAAAGTCGGTAAAGTGACTCGTGCTCAGGTACGTGAAATCGCAGAAACCAAAGCTGCGGACATGACTGGTTCTGACGTTGAAGCGATGACTCGCTCAATCGAAGGTACTGCTCGTTCCATGGGCCTGGTAGTAGAGGACTAAGAAATGGCTAAGCTGACCAAGCGCATGACCGTAATTCGCGACAAAGTTGACGCGACCAAGCAGTATGACATTGCTGAAGCTGTTGCTCTGCTGAAAGAACTGGCTACTGCCAAGTTCGTTGAAAGCGTTGACGTTGCTGTCAACCTCGGCATTGATGCACGTAAATCTGATCAGAACGTGCGCGGCGCGACCGTTCTGCCACACGGTACTGGTCGTTCAGTACGTGTTGCTGTCTTCACCCAGGGCGCAAACGCTGAAGCTGCTAAAGCAGCAGGCGCTGAGCTGGTAGGTATGGAAGACCTGGCTGATCAGATTAAGAAAGGCGAAATGAATTTTGACGTTGTTATTGCTTCTCCGGATGCAATGCGCGTTGTTGGCCAGTTAGGCCAGATTCTGGGCCCACGCGGCCTGATGCCAAACCCGAAAGTCGGTACTGTAACCCCTAACGTTGCTGAAGCAGTTAAGAATGCTAAAGCGGGTCAGGTTCGTTATCGTAACGACAAAAACGGCATCATCCACACTACCATCGGTAAAGTGGACTTTGACGCTGACAAACTGAAAGAAAACCTGGAATCTCTGCTGGTCGCGCTGAAAAAAGCAAAACCATCTCAGGCGAAAGGCGTGTACATCAAGAAAGTCAGCCTTTCAACCACCATGGGCGCCGGCGTTGCCGTTGACCAGGCTGGTCTGAACGCAACAGCAAACTAATTGCTGCTTGAAACGGGCGAAAAATTCACCTAGAATCTTACGCCCGTTGTTCTGTTATTAGCAGAACAGGACATCAGAGAGTCGGAACTGACTGTTGCGTTTATCGCCTTTCCTTCTGACTCTGCTGTGTCACACAGAATTTAGGTTGGAGCCAGGCCTTATCCTGGCCTCCGTCCAAGACCGCAGGCGCTGTTTATCTCCGGATATTCCGCTTAATACCCTGCGTAGACGGTGACAGAACCAAAAGAATTTTTTCTTAGCTGGATTCTGCTCACCGTGTTCGAGCGCTTACCACCCTTCGGGGTGGTTAAGTGAAGTGAGTTCCGGGGAAATCCTTTCCCGGTCAAATCCAGGAGCAAAAGCTAATGGCATTAAATCTTCAAGACAAACAAGCGATTGTTGCTGAAGTCAGCGAAGTAGCCAAAGGTGCGCTTTCAGCGGTTGTTGCGGATTCCCGTGGCGTTACCGTTGATAAAATGACCGAACTGCGTAAAGCAGGCCGTGAAGCTGGCGTTTACATGCGTGTTGTTCGTAACACCCTGCTGCGCCGCGTCGTTGAAGGAACTCAATTTGAGTGCCTGAAAGACACGTTTGTTGGTCCGACCCTGATTGCATATTCTATGGAACACCCGGGCGCTGCTGCTCGTCTGTTCAAAGATTTCGCGAAAGCGAATGCAAAATTTGAGGTCAAAGCTGCAGCCTTTGAAGGTGAGCTGATCACGGCGGCCAATATTGACCGTCTGGCAACTCTGCCGACCTACGAAGAAGCACTGGCACGTCTGATGTCGACCATGAAAGAAGCCGCTGCCGGCAAACTGGTCCGCACTCTGGCTGCTGTACGCGATGCAAAAGAAGCGGCTTAAGGCCATATTCTTTTCTTCGTACTTGCTTACGTATAAACTTTTTCTGATTCTTAGGAACAATTGTCATGTCTATCACTAAAGACCAAATTCTGGAAGCTGTTGCAGCGATGTCCGTAATGGAAGTTGTTGAGCTGGTTTCTGCAATGGAAGAAAAATTCGGCGTTTCTGCTGCTGCTGCTGTAGCTGTTGCTGCTGGCCCGGCTGAAGCTGTTGAAGAAAAAACTGAATTCGACGTAGTCCTGAAAGCTGTTGGCCCGAACAAGGTAGCAGTAATCAAAGCCGTACGTACTGCAACTGGTCTGGGCCTGAAAGAAGCCAAAGACCTGGTTGAAGCAACTGGCGTGATCAAAGAAGCAATCAGCAAAGACGACGCAGCTGCACTTGAAGCTGCTCTGAAAGAAGCTGGCGCTGAAGTTGAAGTTAAGTAAGACAACCTTCGGGTTGCAGTCTGAGTAGTTTCAGACTGATGGCTGGTGACTTTTTGGTCACCAGCCTTTTTGCGCTACAGGGTCTCAATGGGGTTTCACACTGTTTGTCCATTGTTACTCTTCAATATCTTTCTCTATCGACGACTTAATATACCGCTTTCCTGTGCGGGTTCCCTGCCTTCTCAAAAGCGATGAAATGATTTAAGCGTGATAGAAAGAGGTATTGCACTGCTGCCGCGCAGCCAGTGAATCAAACAAAATCGTGTTGCATGAACTGTCCTGTCAGGACGGACAGCGTGGGTCGACTTGTCAGCTAGCTGAGGAACCCTATGGTTTACTCCTATACCGAGAAAAAACGTATTCGTAAGGATTTTGGTAAACGTCCGCAAGTACTGGACATACCTTATCTCCTTTCCATCCAGCTCGACTCGTTCCAGAAGTTTATCGAGCAAGATCCAGAAGGTCAGTACGGACTGGAAGCTGCATTCCGTTCTGTATTCCCTATTGCGAGCTACAGCGGCAACTCTGAGTTGCAGTATGTGAGCTATCGCCTGGGTGAACCTGTCTTTGACGTGAAAGAGTGTCAGATCCGTGGCGTGACCTATTCGGCACCGCTGCGCGTGAAACTGCGTCTGGTGGTCTATGAGCGCGAAGCGCCAGAAGGCACCGTAAAAGACATTAAAGAACAAGAAGTCTACATGGGCGAAATTCCGCTCATGACCGACAACGGTACCTTTGTTATCAATGGTACCGAACGCGTTATCGTTTCTCAGCTGCACCGTAGTCCTGGCGTGTTCTTTGATAGCGATAAGGGTAAAACTCACTCATCGGGTAAAGTGCTGTACAACGCACGTATCATCCCTTACCGCGGATCATGGCTCGACTTTGAGTTTGACCCGAAAGATAACCTGTTTGTCCGTATTGACCGTCGTCGTAAGCTGCCGGCCACTATCATCCTGCGTGCGTTGCAGTTCACTACACCTCAGATCCTCGATATCTTCTTCGAGAAAGTGGTGTTTGAAATCCGTGACAACAAGCTGCAGATGGAGCTGGTGCCTGAGCGCCTGCGCGGTGAAACCGCTACCTTCGATATCGAAGCGAACGGCACCGTCTACGTCGAAAAAGCACGCCGTATCACTGCGCGCCATATCCGTCAGCTGGAAAAAGATGGCATTCAGCACATCGAAGTTCCGGTTGAATATATCGCGGGCAAAGTGGTCGCTAAAGACTACATCGATGAGAGCACCGGTGAGCTGATCATTGCAGCGAACATGGAACTGTCACTGGATCTGCTGGCTAAACTGAGCCAGTCCGGTCACAAGCGCATCGAAACGCTGTTCACCAACGATCTGGACCACGGTCCTTATATCTCCGAGACCCTGCGTGTCGACCCAACCAGCGATCGCCTGAGCGCACTGGTTGAGATCTACCGCATGATGCGTCCTGGTGAGCCGCCAACACGCGAAGCAGCAGAGAACCTGTTTGAGAACCTGTTCTTCTCTGAAGATCGTTACGATCTGTCTGCTGTTGGTCGTATGAAGTTCAACCGCTCATTACTGCGTGATGAAATCGAAGGTTCAGGCATCCTGAGCAAAGACGACATCATCGAAGTGATGAAGAAGCTGATCGACATCCGTAACGGTAAAGGCGAAGTGGACGATATCGACCACCTCGGTAACCGTCGTATTCGTTCAGTCGGTGAAATGGCTGAGAACCAGTTCCGTGTGGGTCTGGTGCGTGTTGAGCGTGCGGTTAAAGAGCGTCTGTCACTGGGCGACCTGGATACCCTGATGCCACAGGACATGATCAACGCGAAGCCGATTTCGGCCGCGGTGAAAGAGTTCTTTGGTTCAAGCCAGCTTTTTCAGTTCATGGATCAGAACAACCCGCTGTCAGAGATTACGCACAAACGTCGTATCTCTGCTCTCGGCCCGGGTGGTTTGACGCGTGAGCGTGCCGGCTTCGAAGTGCGTGACGTACACCCAACGCACTACGGTCGTGTCTGCCCAATCGAAACCCCTGAAGGTCCGAACATCGGTCTGATCAACTCCTTGTCTGTTTATGCACAGACGAACGAGTACGGTTTCCTTGAGACACCTTATCGCCGTGTTATCGACGGTCTGGTTTCTGACGAGATTCATTACCTTTCTGCTATCGAAGAGGGTAACTACGTTATCGCTCAGGCGAACGCCCCTCTTGATGATAACGGCGCGTTTGTTGATGACTTAGTCACCTGCCGTAGCAAAGGCGAATCAAGTCTGTTCAGCCGTGATCAGGTTGACTACATGGACGTTTCGACCCAACAGATCGTTTCTGTCGGTGCGTCCCTGATCCCGTTCCTGGAACACGATGACGCCAACCGCGCCCTGATGGGTGCGAACATGCAACGTCAGGCCGTTCCGACTCTGCGTGCTGACAAGCCGCTGGTTGGTACCGGTATGGAACGTGCTGTTGCTGTTGACTCCGGTGTTACCGCCGTTGCGAAACGTGGCGGTACCGTTCAGTACGTCGACGCATCACGTATCGTTATCAAAGTGAACGAAGACGAAATGCATGCTGGCGAAGCCGGTATCGACATTTATAACCTGACCAAATATACCCGTTCTAACCAGAACACCTGCATCAACCAGATGCCATGTGTTTCTCTGGGTGAGCCGGTTGAGCGCGGCGACGTGCTGGCAGATGGCCCGTCCACCGATCTGGGTGAACTGGCACTGGGCCAGAACATGCGCGTAGCGTTCATGCCGTGGAACGGCTACAACTTCGAAGACTCCATCCTGGTCTCCGAGCGTGTGGTTCAGGAAGATCGCTTTACGACTATCCATATTCAGGAACTGGCTTGCGTGTCGCGTGACACCAAACTGGGGCCGGAAGAGATTACCGCTGATATCCCGAACGTGGGTGAAGCCGCTCTCTCTAAACTGGATGAGTCAGGCATTGTCTACATCGGTGCTGAAGTGACCGGTGGTGACATTCTGGTGGGTAAGGTCACGCCGAAAGGTGAGACCCAGCTGACGCCAGAAGAGAAACTGCTGCGCGCTATCTTCGGTGAAAAAGCCTCTGACGTGAAAGATTCGTCACTGCGCGTACCGAATGGCGTGTCAGGCACCGTGATTGACGTTCAGGTCTTTACCCGCGATGGCGTGGAAAAAGACAAACGTGCGCTGGAAATTGAAGAGATGCAGCTGAAGCAGGCCAAAAAAGACCTGTCTGAAGAACTGCAGATTCTGGAAGCGGGCCTGTTCAGCCGTATTCAGAACGTCCTGATTTCTGGTGGCGTTGAAGCAGACAAACTGGACAAGCTGCCGCGCGAGCGCTGGCTGGAACTGGGTCTGACTGACGAAGCCAAGCAAAACCAGCTGGAGCAGCTGGCAGAGCAGTACGACGAACTGAAGCACGAGTTTGAGAAAAAACTCGAAGGTAAGCGTCGTAAAATCACCCAGGGCGATGATCTGGCACCAGGCGTGCTGAAAATCGTTAAGGTTTATCTGGCTGTTAAGCGTCAGATTCAGCCGGGTGACAAAATGGCAGGCCGTCACGGTAACAAAGGTGTTATCTCCAAGATCAACCCGATCGAAGATATGCCTTACGATGAAAACGGCACGCCGGTTGACATCGTTCTGAACCCGCTGGGCGTACCATCGCGTATGAACATCGGTCAGATTCTGGAAACCCACCTGGGCATGGCAGCGAAAGGCATCGGCGAGAAGATCAACGCCATGCTGAAGAAGCAGGAAGAAGTCGCGAAACTGCGCGAATTCATCCAGCGCGCCTATGACCTGGGTAGCGATCTGCGTCAGAAAGTTGACCTGAACACCTTCTCCGATGACGAAGTTCTTCGTCTGGCAGAGAACCTGAAGAAAGGTATGCCAATCGCCACTCCGGTGTTTGATGGCGCGAAAGAGAGTGAAATCAAAGAGCTGCTGCAGCTCGGCGGCTTGCCTTCTTCCGGTCAGATTACCCTGTTTGACGGCCGTACCGGTGAGCAGTTCGAACGTCAGGTAACCGTTGGCTACATGTACATGCTGAAACTCAACCACCTGGTTGATGACAAGATGCATGCACGTTCAACCGGTTCCTACAGCCTGGTTACTCAGCAGCCGCTGGGTGGTAAGGCACAGTTCGGTGGTCAGCGCTTTGGTGAGATGGAAGTATGGGCACTGGAAGCATACGGTGCCGCGTATACCCTGCAGGAAATGCTTACCGTTAAGTCTGATGACGTCAACGGCCGTACCAAGATGTATAAAAACATCGTTGACGGTAACCATCAGATGGAACCGGGCATGCCGGAATCCTTCAACGTACTGTTGAAAGAGATTCGCTCGCTGGGTATCAACATCGAGCTGGAAGACGAGTAACCCCTTTTCAGGCTGCGGTTCGCCGCCGCCTGATAGCGCAGGGTTTAAAGCGCTCGCAATTGTACTGGTTACGGGGCGTTCAATTTCGGTTGGACGCCCTCTGAGTCTCACTCCGACGGGAGCTAATCCGTGAAAGACTTACTTAAGTTTCTGAAAGCGCAAACTAAGACCGAAGAGTTTGATGCGATCAAAATTGCGCTGGCTTCGCCAGACATGATCCGTTCCTGGTCTTTTGGTGAAGTGAAAAAGCCAGAAACCATTAACTACCGTACTTTTAAGCCAGAGCGCGATGGTCTGTTCTGTGCCCGTATCTTCGGGCCGGTAAAAGACTATGAGTGCCTGTGCGGCAAGTATAAGCGCCTGAAACACCGTGGTGTGATTTGTGAGAAGTGCGGCGTTGAAGTGACCCAGACTAAAGTACGCCGTGAGCGTATGGGCCACATCGAACTGGCGTCGCCGACTGCGCACATCTGGTTCCTGAAGTCACTGCCATCGCGTATCGGCTTACTGCTGGATATGCCACTGCGTGACATCGAGCGCGTGCTCTACTTTGAATCTTACGTGGTAATCGAAGGTGGCATGACCAACCTCGAGAAGCGTCAGATCCTGACTGAAGAGCAGTACCTTGACGCTCTGGAAGAGTTCGGTGACGAGTTCGACGCCAAAATGGGCGCCGAAGCGATCCAGGCCCTGTTGAAAAACATGGATCTGGAGCAGGAGTGCGAGCAGCTGCGTGAAGAGCTGAACGAAACCAACTCCGAAACCAAACGTAAAAAGCTGACCAAGCGTATCAAGCTGCTGGAAGCGTTCGTACAGTCTGGTAACAAGCCAGAGTGGATGATCCTGACCGTGCTGCCTGTTCTGCCACCGGATCTGCGTCCGCTGGTACCGCTGGATGGTGGCCGTTTCGCAACGTCGGATCTGAACGATCTTTATCGTCGCGTGATCAACCGTAACAACCGTCTGAAGCGCCTGCTGGATCTGGCTGCGCCAGATATCATCGTACGCAACGAAAAGCGTATGTTGCAGGAAGCGGTCGATGCACTGCTGGACAACGGTCGTCGCGGTCGTGCGATCACCGGTTCCAACAAGCGTCCGCTGAAATCGCTGGCTGACATGATCAAAGGTAAGCAGGGTCGTTTCCGTCAGAACCTGCTGGGTAAACGTGTCGACTATTCTGGTCGTTCGGTTATCACCGTTGGTCCATACCTGCGTCTGCATCAGTGCGGTCTGCCTAAGAAAATGGCACTCGAACTGTTCAAACCGTTCATTTACGGCAAGCTGGAACTGCGTGGCCTGGCCACCACCATCAAAGCCGCGAAGAAAATGGTTGAGCGCGAAGAAGCGGTTGTCTGGGATATCCTCGACGAAGTGATCCGTGAGCACCCGGTTCTTCTGAACCGTGCGCCTACGCTGCACCGTCTGGGTATTCAGGCCTTTGAACCGGTTCTGATCGAAGGTAAAGCAATCCAGCTGCACCCGCTGGTTTGTGCGGCCTATAACGCCGACTTCGATGGTGACCAGATGGCTGTTCACGTACCGCTGACGCTGGAAGCCCAGCTGGAAGCGCGTGCGCTGATGATGTCGACCAACAACATCCTGTCACCTGCGAACGGCGAGCCAATCATCGTTCCTTCTCAGGACGTTGTACTGGGTCTGTATTACATGACCCGTGACTGTGTTAACGCTAAAGGCGAAGGCATGGTGCTGACTGGCCCGAAAGAAGCTGAGCGTGTTTATCGCGCTGGCCTGGCCTCTCTGCATGCTCGCGTTAAAGTGCGTATCACTGAACACGAGAAAAACGAGCAGGATGAGTGGGTTGCTAAAACCAGCATCATCGATACAACGATTGGCCGTGCCATCCTGTGGATGATCGTGCCGAAAGGTCTGCCGTTCTCTATCGTTAACCAGGCGCTGGGCAAAAAAGCTATCTCCAAAATGCTTAACACCTGTTACCGCATTCTGGGTCTGAAGCCGACGGTTATCTTTGCTGACCAGACCATGTACACCGGTTTCGCTTACGCTGCCCGTTCAGGCGCGTCAGTCGGTATCGATGATATGGTTATTCCAGAGAAGAAAGTGGAAATCATCACCGAAGCGGAAGCGGAAGTGGCTGAAATTCAGGAACAGTTCCAGTCTGGTCTGGTAACCGCAGGCGAACGTTACAACAAAGTCATCGATATCTGGGCAGCAGCCAACGAACGTGTTGCCAAGGCGATGATGGAAAACCTCTCTACCGAAGTTGTGATTAACCGCGACGGTGCAGAAGAGCGACAGGTTTCCTTTAACAGCATCTTTATGATGGCCGACTCCGGTGCGCGTGGTTCTGCTGCACAGATTCGTCAGCTGGCCGGTATGCGTGGTCTGATGGCGAAACCAGATGGTTCCATCATCGAAACACCAATCACGGCGAACTTCCGTGAGGGTTTGAACGTACTTCAGTACTTCATCTCAACCCACGGTGCACGTAAAGGTCTGGCGGATACCGCACTGAAAACGGCGAACTCCGGTTATCTGACGCGTCGTCTGGTTGACGTTGCACAGGATCTGGTTGTTACCGAAGATGACTGTGGTACACACGAAGGCATCATGATGACGCCTGTCATCGAAGGTGGCGACGTTAAAGAGCCACTGCGTGAACGTGTACTGGGTCGTGTGACGGCAGAAGACGTTCTGAAGCCGGGCACTGCTGACATTCTGGTCCCACGCAACACGCTGCTCGATGAGCACTGGTGTGACGTGCTGGAGCTGAACTCAGTTGATAGCCTGAAAGTCCGCTCTGTTGTAGGTTGTGAAACCGACTTTGGTGTGTGTGCGCATTGCTACGGTCGCGACCTGGCACGTGGTCACATCATCAACAAAGGTGAAGCGATCGGTGTTATCGCAGCACAGTCCATCGGTGAGCCAGGTACACAGCTGACGATGCGTACGTTCCACATCGGTGGTGCGGCATCACGTGCGGCTGCTGAATCCAGCATTCAGGTGAAGAACAAAGGTACCATCAAGCTGACCAACGCCAAGTCCGTAACGAACTCGGCAGGCAAGCTGGTGATCACCTCGCGTAACGTTGAACTGAAAATGATCGACGAATTTGGTCGTACCAAAGAGAGCTATAAAGTTCCTTATGGTTCTACCATGGCGAAAGGTGATGGTGAGCAGGTTGCCGCGGGCGAAACCGTTGCAAACTGGGATCCGCATACCATGCCAGTCATCACCGAAGTGGGCGGTTTCATTCGCTTCACTGACATGGTTGATGGCCAGACCATTACCCGTCAGACAGATGACTTAACCGGTCTCTCTTCGCTGGTGGTTCTGGACAGTGCTGAACGTACTGCGGGCGGTAAAGATCTGCGTCCTGCGCTGAAAATTGTTGATGCCAATGGCAACGACGTTCTGATCCCGGGCACCGATATGCCGGCTCAGTACTTCCTGCCAGGTAAAGCGATTGTTCAGCTGGAAGATGGCGTTAAGATCAGTGCCGGTGACACGTTAGCGCGTGTTCCGCAGGAATCTGGCGGTACCAAAGATATTACCGGTGGTCTGCCACGCGTTGCTGACCTGTTCGAAGCGCGTCGTCCGAAAGAGCCCGCGATTCTGGCAGAGATCAGCGGCATCATCTCCTTCGGTAAAGAGACCAAAGGTAAGCGTCGTCTGGTCATTACCCCGCTGGATGGTAGCGAGCCGTACGAAGAGATGATTCCGAAATGGCGTCAGCTGAACGTGTTCGAAGGTGAACGTGTTGAGCGCGGTGACGTGGTTTCCGATGGCCCAGAGTCTCCACATGACATCCTGCGCTTGCGTGGCGTGCATGCGGTGACCCGTTACATCACTAACGAAGTGCAGGAAGTTTACCG
This sequence comes from Pantoea hericii, assembly GCF_014155795.1. Lineage (NCBI taxonomy): Bacteria > Pseudomonadati > Pseudomonadota > Gammaproteobacteria > Enterobacterales > Erwiniaceae > Pantoea > Pantoea hericii. Next base: position 13,749 of record NZ_SCKV01000012.1, on the reverse strand, counting down.
TCTGCAGGGCGTTAAGATTAACGATAAGCACATCGAAGTCATCGTTCGTCAGATGCTGCGTAAAGCAACCATCGTGAGCGCAGGAAGTGCAGACTTCCTGGAAGGTGAGCAGGCTGAATTCTCTCGCATCAAGATCTCTAACCGTGATCTGGAAGCGAACGGAAAAGTTGGCGCAACCTTCATGCGTGACCTGTTGGGTATTACCAAAGCGTCACTGGCTACCGAATCGTTCATCTCTGCAGCATCGTTCCAGGAGACGACACGTGTCCTGACCGAAGCAGCAGTTGCAGGCAAGCGCGACGAACTGCGCGGCCTGAAAGAGAACGTCATCGTGGGTCGTCTGATCCCGGCCGGTACCGGTTATGCGTACCATCAGGATCGTATGCGCCGTAAAGCGGCAGGTGAAGTGCCGGTTGCACCGCAGGTTACTGCGGATGAAGCCTCAGCCAGCCTGGCTGAACTGTTGAACGCCGGTCTCGGCGGCAACAAAAACGATTAATCGTTCTTTGCCTGATAAAAACCCTGCCTCGGCAGGGTTTTTTTTGTCTGTCATTCAGGCATTCCAGTCGTTGCGCCTGAGACCAATGTCTTTCAACTGACTGTCACTCAGTTTCGACAGGATGACGCGGGTTTCACGCCGTAGTTGCCAGCGTTTATAACTACGCCACACGAAACGAACCAGCTGGTAAGGTGTGCCTGTAAAGGGTTTAGCTGCCCGATTCTCGTCGTATCCCATGATAGTGCCCTCAGTGAAGTATCTGATGACCATTTTCATCGCATCGCTCTGTATGATACAGACGCAAAAATCACCTTTTTTTAACATACAGATTGCGGTTGTCGTGATCTGAATGGTAAAAAAGAAGCATAACTGTACTGGTTAATGCTCATCATCTGAGACAGAGGAAATACAATGACGCGATATGAACATCTGGCCACACTGCTGGCTCAGCGCATTGAACAGGGTTTATATCGCAGTGGTGAGCGCCTGCCTTCGGTACGCAGTCTGAGTGCCGAACATGGCGTCAGTATCAGCACCGTACAGCAGGCTTATCATCTGCTGGAAGAGAAGCAGATGATCACGCCGCAGTCTCGCTCCGGCTATTTTGTCGCCTCGCGCAAAGCAACACCCCCGATGCCTGCGCTGACCCGTCCTGCACAGCGGCCGGTTGAGGTGACGCAGTGGGATGCGGTGCTGGAGCTGATTAACAGCCGACTGGAGGATGATGTGTTGCAGCTGGGCAGTGGCATGCCGGATCTGACTCAGCCGACGCTTAAGCCGCTGTGGAAAGCATTCAGCCGTCAGGCGCAGAAGCAGGACATGGCGCTGCTGAATTATGACAACCTCTATGGTGTTCTCGCGCTGCGACAACAGGTTGCACGGCTGGCGATAGATAGCGGCTGCCAGCTTACCGCCGATGACATCGTTATTACCACCGGCTGCCATGAGGCGTTATCGGTCGCCGTTCGGGCCGTCTGCGAGCCGGGCGATATCATTGCCGTTGAGTCACCGTCGTTTCACGGCATCATGCAAACCCTGCGCGGCTTTGGCATTCGTGCCATTGAGATCCCAACAGATGCGGTCACCGGCATCAGTCTGGAAGCGCTGGAACTGGCCTTTGATCAATGGCCGATTAAAGCAGTCGTTGTTGTGCCGAACTGCAATAATCCGCTGGGATTCATCATGCCCGAACAGCGTAAGCGGGCATTGCTGGCGCTGGCGCAGCGGTTTGATGCGGCGGTAATCGAAGATGATGTTTATGGTGAGTTAGCCTGGGAATACCCGCGCCCACCTACCATTAAAGCGCTGGATCTCGATGGCCGGGTTCTGCTATGCAGCTCTTTTTCTAAAACGCTGGCGCCCGGTTTGCGTGTCGGCTGGGTTGCACCAGGCCGCTATCGCGACCGCGTGTTGCACATGAAATATATCGTCACAGGCTCCACCGCCACGCAGCCTCAGCATGCGGTTGCGGAGTTTATCCGCCAGGGCCATTATCAGCTGCATCTACGGCGGATGCGGCAAATCTATCATCGTAACTATGAAACCTTTAGCTGCTGGGTGCGCCACTACTTTCCCTGCGGCATCTGCGTTTCCCGCCCTCAGGGCGGTTTTCTGATGTGGATTGAACTCCCGGAAGCATTTGATGCGGTCCTGCTTAACCGGGAACTGCGCGAGTCAAAAATTCAGATTGCCGCAGGCTCACTCTTTTCAGCCTCGGGCAAATATCGCAACTGTCTGCGCTTAAATTACGGGCTGCCAATAAACGAGCAAACTGAACAGGCGCTGGCGCGGGTGGGTGCGGCTGTCGAACGCGCTATGCTCTCGTGCCAGCATGAGCCGCAGACTTCAGCCTCTGCTATCGTATAGAGGAAAGAAGAAGCAGGGCCGGCAAGAGGAGGGAACCGGCCCTGGTCAGTTAACCTTAACCTGACGGATGCCACGTTAAGGTTTTGGCTCACAGCACGCCAGCGGCAACCCTCACGTTTGCGCGCTGCTTTCCCGGAAGAATGCGGGCATTACCTGTTTTGCAGCGGCTATGTGGTACAGCTTCCACAAATCCTTAATGACCAGGTTCTGCCAGCGCCATCAATGTCCGGGTTGCTTCACGCCAGTCATCTGCCTGAGTAATCGCACTCACTACCGCAATACTCCCAACGCCGGTTGCCAGTACCTCAGGTGCTCGCGCAATCGAGATACCGCCAATCGCCACAGTGGGAATATGCGTCAGGCGTGCCAGATGTCGCTTCAGCTGCTCAATGCCCTGCGGCGCAGAAGGCATCTCTTTAGTCTGCGTCGGGAAAATATGCCCAAGTGCGATGTAAGAGGGCTGGATTGCCAGCGCGCGATCCAGCTCCGCGTCGTCATGGGTGGAGAGCCCCAGACGCAATCCGGCCTGATGAATGCGGGCAAGATCGGCCACATCCATATCCTCCTGCCCCAGATGTATGCCATAAGCCTGATGTTTAATTGCCAGCTGCCAGTAGTCATTGATAAACAGGCGTGCGTCATAGCGTTTTCCCAGTGCAATCGCATGGGCAATAGCGGGCTCAGCGATCGCATCGGGCTGATCCTTAATGCGCAGCTGCAGCGTGCGAACGCCCATCTCCAGCAGGCGTTCAATCCACTCGGGGCTATCAACCACCGGATAAAGCCCCAGGCGCGGGGCGGTAGCAGGGAATGCGGGCATCGTTACTCCTCCTTAATGGCATCGGCAGGGTGATAAAGCTCACCGCCGTGGCTGCGAAAACGGTCTGACATCTGCGCCATGCCCACTTCAACCGGCTCGGCACGCGCATCCTGGCGTGCTGCAAACTCGCGCACCTCCTGAGAAATTTTCATTGAGCAGAATTTAGGGCCACACATCGAGCAGAAATGAGCCACCTTTCCTGACTCCTGCGGCAGGGTTTCGTCATGCATAGCACGCGCCGTGTGGGGATCCAGCGCCAGATTGAATTGATCTTCCCAGCGGAATTCAAAGCGCGCTTTGGACATGGCGTTATCACGGATCTGCGCAGCGGGGTGGCCTTTGGCCAGATCGGCGGCATGCGCCGCGATTTTGTAGGTGATCAATCCCTGTTTCACATCCTCTTTGTTGGGCAGACCCAGATGCTCTTTAGGTGTGACATAACACAGCATCGCACAACCAAACCAGCCAATCATGGCGGCACCGATACCCGAGGTGAAATGGTCATAGCCGGGCGCGATATCGGTGGTCAGCGGACCGAGGGTGTAGAAGGGGGCTTCATCGCACAGCTCGAGCTGTTCCGTCATGTTGCGGCGGATCATATGCATCGGCACGTGGCCCGGACCTTCAATCATTACCTGAACATCATATTCCCAGGCAATACGGGTCAGTTCACCCAGGGTACGCAGTTCGGCAAACTGCGCTTCATCGTTGGCATCCTGAATCGAACCCGGACGCAGGCCATCGCCCAGCGACAGGGAGACATCGTACGCCGCACAGATTTCACAGATCTCACGGAAGTGCTGATAGAGGAAACTCTCCTGATGATGGGACAGGCACCACTTCGCCATGATCGATCCGCCCCGCGAGACGATGCCGGTCAGACGTTTCGCCGTCATCGGGACATAACGCAGTAGCACGCCCGCGTGGATAGTGAAGTAATCGACGCCCTGTTCCGCCTGTTCAAGCAGCGTGTCCCGGAATATTTCCCAGTTCAGCGCCTCCGCCACGCCATTCACTTTTTCCAGCGCCTGATAGATCGGCACCGTACCAATAGGCACCGGGCTGTTGCGCAAAATCCATTCGCGCGTTTCATGAATATAACGACCGGTAGAGAGATCCATCACCGTATCGGCACCCCAGCGAGTTGACCAGACCAGCTTTTCCACTTCTTCTTCAATGGAAGAGGTCACCGCCGAATTACCGATGTTGGCGTTAACCTTAACCAGAAAGTTGCGGCCTATGATCATGGGCTCTGATTCAGGGTGATTGATATTCGCCGGGATGATAGCGCGTCCGGCAGCAACTTCCTGACGCACAAACTCGGGGGTGATGCGGGCGGGCAGATGCGCACCAAAGCTGTGACCCGGATGCTGTTGCAGCAGCACCTCACTGCGGATTCGCTCGCGCCCCATGTTTTCGCGCAGAGCGATAAACTCCATCTCCGGGGTGATGATCCCCTGGCGGGCATAGTGCAGCTGCGTGACGCGGCGCCCGGCACGGGCACGGCGCGGTGTCGGAAGGTGATCGAAGCGCAGATGATCCAGCCCCTCGTCAGCCAGTCGCTGTTGGGTATAGCCTGAGCTGTTCTGTTCAAGAAGTTCGCTGTCGCCGCGTTCAGTAATCCAGCGCGCGCGCAGCTTTTCCAGGCCACGATGCACATCAATCTCTGCCGCGGGATCACCATAAGCGCCTGCCGTGTCATAGACCGGCACCGCTTCATTTTGCTCATAGAGAGGCTGTTCTTTGCTACCGCCAGTGTGGGTCGGGCTCAGGGTAATTTCACGCATGGGTACGCGAATATCCTTCCGGCTGCCGGTAATCCAGATGCGACGGGACTGGGGAAAGGCACTGCCGCTTTGCAGAGAATCGATAAATTCCTGCGCCTGGGCACGCTGTTCACGACGGGTCATTTTTGGGTCAGACATAGCAATCTTCCTGTTAAGAGGGAACGATGCTTGTCCGGAGTTCGGAAGGAGTAACCGTATAGACAGCGTAAGCGTGCTGACATACAGAGAATATTTACTCTTGTTCCCTTCGCAGGTTCTAACCTGATCAGGTTCCGCGGATCCCGAATTAACGGTCTCAGCCCAACTGGGCACTCCGACAAGAAGCTACTTTTTGCACTGGCGTCCTGTAACAGACTCCGGCGTAAAAAGCTTAAATTTCAAAGCACAAATAAAAAAGGTTCATTGGAAAGCGCTCCGCAGAACCTGTTTAGCATAAAAGGGCTGGAAGATAATCTCAACCCCTTTCCCGACGGCGATAATCAGGCCGGGCGGGCGATTTGGCTGTCATTCGCCACTGGCGGGGGGACGAGCTTGTTGTCCCATGCCAGCTGAATCAGCTTATCTTCAAGTGTAAACCGGGCTTCCAGCACTTCGCCCACTTCGGACAACGCCTGCTGGAAGGTCATGCAGTTTTCGTCATCAATCGCCTGCTGAAGGTGGCCGTCATAGAGCTGCATCAGACGTTCCGTATTGGCCTCCAGCGGGGGATAAATCTGCGCGGCAGCGATCATCGGGCTGTCGCCACTCATTTCACTGATCACACGCTCATAGATACTGAAGTGACCCGCAGAAAGATAATCGACCAGGCCATGACAGAAGTTGTCGAGCGCCTGTTCATCCAGACGCGTCAGCGCCTCTTTATTAGGTTTAAGACCCACCAGGTGATAATAGGTCACCAGTAGCTGACGACGGGCTTCAAGCCACGAATCGACCAGTTCATTACTGCCACCTACGCGTTCAGCCAGGACGTCTAACTGGTTAAGCATATCTAACTCCATGTGAGTTATAGTTGTTTATCTACACACTTAACATCAGGGCTTCAGCGTGCGATTTGACGCTAAGGATGACGAAATAAATGCAATGCGAAATCTCAAGCGTAGACGCTGGATGGTGGATTGTCAGCCATGAACAGAAAATTTGGTTGCCACAAGGTGATTTACCCCACGGAAACGCCGAAAAATTTGGTTTAACTGGCAGTAAGGCCCGGACCATCGGTGAGTGGCAGGGCGAAAAAGTCTGGCTGATTTGTGAACCGCGTTCTGCCGATATGTTCTCAGTACGTCAGCTAATCGATCAGGATGCAGCGCTGTTTCAGCTGGTGGGTCGCGGTGTTCAGCTGGCGGAATTCTACCGTTCTCATCGCTGGTGCGGCTATTGCGGCCATGAAATGCATCACAGCAAACATGAATTTGCCTGTCTCTGCAGCCATTGCCGCGAGCGTTACTATCCGCAGATTGCACCCTGCATTATTGTGGCGATCCGTCGCGGCGATGAAATCCTGCTGGCGAACCATGCCCGCCATCGCAATAAGGTCTATACCGTGCTGGCGGGGTTTGTCGAAGTCGGTGAGACACTGGAGCAGGCCGTGGCCCGTGAAGTGATGGAAGAGAGCAATATCCGCGTCAAAAATGTCCGTTACGTGACCTCCCAGCCGTGGCCCTTCCCGCAATCGCTGATGACAGCATTTATGGCAGAGTATGACAGCGGCGATCTGCAACACGACGGCAAAGAACTGCTGGATGCGGCCTGGTTCCGTTTTGATGACCTGCCGTTGCTGCCACCTCCCGGCACCGTGGCGCGTCGTCTGATTGAAGATACTGTCGCCCTGTGCCGCGCCGAAGCGTGAAAGTGCTACACTACACGCCTGTTATTGAGAGAGTGTTGAGATGAGTGAACTGAAGAACGATCGTTATTTGCGTGCCCTGTTACGCCAGCCAGTTGATGTCACGCCGGTATGGATGATGCGACAAGCCGGTCGCTATTTGCCGGAGTACAAAGCGACACGCGCCCAGGCGGGTGACTTTATGTCGCTATGCAAAAACGCCGAGCTGGCCTGCGAAGTCACCCTGCAGCCGCTGCGCCGTTATCCGCTGGATGCCGCTATCCTCTTCAGTGACATCCTGACCATTCCTGATGCGATGGGACTGGGTCTCTACTTTGAAACCGGCGAAGGCCCGCGTTTCTCTAACCCTGTGACCTGTCGCGCTGACGTTGAGCGTTTACCGGTACCCGATCCAGAAATGGAACTGGGCTACGTGATGAATGCGGTCCGCACCATCCGTAAGAACCTGAACGGCGATCTGCCGCTGATTGGCTTCTCAGGCAGTCCATGGACGCTGGCCACCTACATGGTGGAAGGTGGCAGCAGCAAGGCGTTTACCAAAATCAAAAAGATGATGTATGCCGATCCGGCTACGCTGCACGCGATGCTGGATAAGCTGGCCGACAGCGTCATCCTCTACCTCAATGCTCAGATCCGCGCCGGTGCGCAGTCTGTCATGGTGTTTGATACCTGGGGCGGCGTGCTGACCGGTCGTGATTATCGCGAGTTCTCACTTCACTACATGCATAAAATTGTTGATGGCCTGCTGCGTGAAAATGACGGTCGCCGCGTGCCGGTGACGCTCTTCACCAAAGGCGGCGGGCAGTGGCTGGAAGCGATGGCAGCCACCGGTTGTGATGCGCTGGGTCTCGACTGGACCACCGATATTGATGACGCCCGCCGTCGCGTGGGCGACAAAGTTGCGCTGCAGGGCAACATGGATCCTTCAATGCTCTATGCGGCACCGGAGCGTATTGAACAGGAAGTGGGCGGCATCCTGGAGCGTTTTGGCTCGGGTACCGGGCATGTCTTCAATCTGGGTCACGGCATTCATCAGGATGTACCACCTGAAAATGCGGGTGTCTTTGTTGAAGCGGTGCATCGTTTATCACGTCCCTGGCATCAGGAGTAATTATGGACATTGCCGCACTCCGCGCTGAGCAGTTACAACGCGCCGCTGAGGTAGTGCGTGAGGATGACTTTGATGTGCTGCCGCCCCGTTTTATCGGCGGGGCGGACGTTGGATTTGAGCAGGAAGGCACCGTAACGCGGGCGGCGATGGTGATACTGGAGTATCCCTCGCTAACGCTGGTGGAGCATCGTATCGCGCGCGTTGAGACCACCATGCCCTACATTCCGGGCTTTCTCTCATTCCGCGAGTATCCGGCACTGATGGCCGCCTGGCAGATGCTGGAACAAAAGCCGGACCTGCTGTTTGTGGATGGGCACGGTATTTCGCATCCAAGACGACTGGGCGTCGCATCGCATTTTGGCCTGCTGGTGGATGTGCCGACGATTGGCGTTGCGAAAAGCCGTTTGTGCGGTCGTTTTGACGATCTGGACGCGCAGCCCGGGAGCCGGCAGCCGCTGATCGACAAAGGTGAGCAAATTGGCTGGGTATGGCGCAGCAAGCTGCGTTGTAATCCGTTGTTTGTCGCCACGGGTCATCGCGTCAGCCTGAATACTGCGCTGCAGTGGGTCGAAAACTGTACGCGCGGTTACCGGTTGCCGGAACCGACCCGCTGGGCCGATGCGGTTGCCTCGAACAGAACCGCTTTCCAGCGCTGGCAAAACGCGCTTTAACACTGTTTGTGCTGCGGTTTTGCAGTTACACTGCGGCCAGCGAAACGAATAAGAGCCACCTTTATGTTACAAAATCCCGTTCATCTGCGTCTGGCGAAGCTGGAAAGCTGGCAGCACCTTACGTTTATGGCCTGCCTGTGCGAGCGCATGTATCCCAACTATCGGGCGTTCTGCGAGCAGACTGAATTTGCCGATCCGGCGCTATATCGCCGCATTCTTGATCTGATCTGGGAAAACCTGACGGTCAAAGATGCGAAGATTAACTTCGACAGCCAGCTGGAAAAGCTCGAAGCTGCCATTCCGGATGGCGATGCGTTTGACGTTTACGGCGTTTACCCGGCTATTGATGCCTGTGTGGCACTAAGCGAAGTCGTGCATGCGCAGCTGAGCGGTGAAACGCTTGAACATGCAATTGAAGTCAGCGAGACGTCAATTACCACTGTCGCTATGCTGGAGATGACCCAGGCTGGGCGCGAAATGACCGATGACGAGCTGCGTGAAAACCCGGCTATCATCGATGAGTGGGACCTTCAGTGGGAGATTTTCCGCCTGCTGGCGGAGTGTGAAGAGCGCGACCTTGAATTGATTAAAGGTCTGCGATCTGATCTGCGTGAAGCTGGAATTAGCAACATCGGTATAAATTTCCAGCAGTAAGGCGATAAAACGTGACTTCAGGCCCGAATTAGCGCGCCTAGAGGCTTCACATTGGCCCCCTGTCTGGTCTACATTTGGGGGGCTGAAAATTGTGGCTATCGGTGCGTGCAGGCAGAAGAGTGCCAGAATATGGCTTTTCCCTCGCACTCGTTGCTTAGCAAGCGATAAATACACTTTAAGGATAACTTATGAACAAGACTCAACTGATTGATGTGATCGCAGAAAAAGCTGACCTGTCTAAAACCCAGGCAAAGGCAGCGCTGGAATCTACTCTGGCTGCGATCACTGAGTCTCTGAAAGATGGTGATGCTGTACAACTGGTTGGTTTTGGTACTTTTAAAGTGAACCACCGCGCTGAGCGTACCGGTCGTAACCCGCAGACTGGCAAAGAGATCAAAATCGCTGCAGCAAATGTACCGGCATTCGTGTCTGGTAAAGCGCTGAAAGACGCCGTTAAGTAAGACGTCGCACTGCGGTTAAGCTTTAAAACAGGGGGCGTTTCGCCCCTTTTGTTTAAGAGGCAAGCCATCATGACCCCGCTGTTTCAGCGTTTTTGTATTCTGTTTCTCTCCCTGATTCTTTTCGGTTGCAGCTCAACTCCGGATATTCCTCCTTTTTCTGCCAGTGGCTATCTTGCCGATCGTGGTGTTGTCCGTATCTGGCGCAAAAATAGCGATCATCAGTCGGTCCATATTCGCACCCTCTATACACCCTTCAGTGGCGGTGAAGGTGAAGTGACAGATTACGTCTGGCTGGAAGGGTCGTTGATCAGCATTCAGCGCCAGGTAAAGGGCAAACAGCCTGACGATGTGACCCTGCGCTTTGATCAGGCGGGTGGTCTCAACTTCATGCAGCGCCAGCTTGCAGGGCGGCGTGAGGCGGTCAGCCCGGATGCCATTGAGCTCTATAAGTTTGATGCGGAGCGGATGCGTAACCTCAGCGATGCGCTTTTAAGCGGCAGGGTGTTTCTGAAGCAGGGACACTGGCTGGGAAGCGATCGACTGGAGACGTGTGAAGGCCAGCAGGTCAGACCCGCTTTTGACGCTGACGATCGGCAGTTGCTGATACAGCAGCAGCAGAGCGCATCGGCACCGCTCATGGTGTCGTGGCTTGAAGCGCCGGAAGGGCTACAGTTGTTGCGGGTCAGTCAGCAGGATGACTGCTCACAGCAGCCGACAGAAGACGATATGTGAAGTGAAAAGGGGGCACGCTGTGCCCCCTGTGCTTATTTACGATTAATGGCGCGGTAGCCAATATCGCGGCGACAGAAGCTACCCTGCCATGAGATCGGCTTTGTCAGCTCGTAAGCCCGCTTTTGTGCGGCTGCTACGTCGTCGCCCAGCGCGGTGACACACAGCACGCGGCCACCGTTGGTCAGCACCCGATCTTCTTCCAGACGTGTTCCGGCATGGAATACCTTACCGTCAGCCACTTCCTCCAGTGGCAGGCCATGAATCTGGTCGCCCTGCGCATAATCACCCGGATAACCGCCAGCTGCCAGCACCACACCCAGCGCAGGTCGTGGATCCCATTGTGACGTTTTCTGATCCAGCTTACCGTCACAGGCAGCCAGGCAAAGATCGACCAGATCCGACTGCAGGCGCAGCATGATCGGCTGCGTCTCCGGATCGCCAAAGCGGCAGTTGAATTCGATCACTTTCGGCTGTCCGGTATGATCGATCATCAGGCCCGCATAAAGAAAACCGGTGTAGACGTTGCCTTCAGCGGCCATGCCACGCACGGTCGGCCAGATCACCTGATCCATCACGCGCTGGTGGATCTCATCGGTAACCACCGGCGCCGGGGAGTAGGCACCCATGCCGCCCGTGTTGGGACCGGTGTCGCCATCACCCACACGCTTGTGATCCTGGCTGGTGGCCATGGGCAGCACATGCTCGCCGTCCACCATCACGATGAAGCTGGCTTCTTCGCCCTCCAGAAACTCTTCAATCACAATGCGGTGTCCGGCATCACCAAAGGCATTACCGGCCAGCATATCCTGAACCGCATCCTCCGCTTCCTGCAGCGTCATCGCGACAATCACGCCTTTACCTGCGGCCAGGCCGTCGGCTTTTATAACGATTGGCGCGCCTTTCTCGCGCAGATATGCGAGAGCGGGCTCAACCTCGGTGAAGTTCTGGTATTCGGCACTCGGGATCTGATGACGTGACAGGAAATCTTTGGTGAAGGCTTTAGAACCTTCCAGCTGTGCAGCGGCCTGAGTCGGACCGAAGATAGCGAGGCCTGCCTTACGGAACGCATCGACCACGCCGATCACCAGCGGCGCTTCAGGTCCGACAATCGTCAGATCGATCTTTTCGCGCTGGGCAAATTCCAGCAGGGCGGGAACATCTGTCGCACTGATCGCAATATTCTGAAGCGCAGGCTCTAATGCGGTGCCCGCGTTACCCGGCGCGACAAACACCGTTTCCGCTAACGGCGACTGAGCCGCTTTCCAGGCCAGAGCATGTTCACGTCCGCCATTACCGATTACTAAAATTTTCATCTGTTACTCTCCAGAACAATTAATGGCGGAAGTGGCGCATGTCGGTGAAGATCATGGCAATGCCGTGCTCATCAGCCGCCGCAATCACTTCTTCATCACGGATGGAGCCGCCAGGCTGGATAACACAGCTCACGCCGGACGCCGCTGCAGCATCAATTCCATCACGGAACGGGAAGAAAGCATCTGACGCCATGGCGGATCCTTTGACTTCCAGACCTTCATCGGCTGCTTTGATACCTGCAATTTTAGCGGAGTAGACGCGGCTCATCTGCCCGGCACCTATACCAATTGTCATGTTGTCGCGCGCATAAACAATGGCATTGGACTTAACAAACTTCGCCACTTTCCAGCAGAACAGCGCATCACGCAGCTCCTGTTCGGTTGGCTGGCGTTTGCTGACCACGCGCAACTGGCTGGCATCCACCATACCGAGATCGCGATCCTGGACCAGCAGGCCACCATTGACGCGTTTGAAATCCAGTGCGGCAGTACGGTTTTGCCACTGACCACAGATCAGCACACGGACATTCTGTTTAGCCGCGGTAATTTTCAGCGCGGCTTCGGAAACGGCGGGTGCGATGATCACCTCAACAAACTGGCGGCTGATAATCGCCTGAGCCGTCGCTTCATCCAGCTCGCGGTTAAAGGCGATGATGCCGCCGAACGCGGAAGTTGGGTCGGTCTGATAAGCCCGCTCATAGGCTGCCAGCAGATCATCACCGGTTGCGACACCACAAGGGTTTGCATGCTTGACGATGACGCAGGCGGGTTCACTGAACTCTTTGACACACTCGAGTGCAGCATCGGTGTCAGCAATATTGTTATAGGAGAGTGCCTTGCCCTGAACCTGCTGCGCAGTGGCCACTGAGGCTTCACTGATATTCTCTTCTATATAGAAGGCTGCATCCTGATGGCTGTTTTCGCCGTAACGCATGTCCTGCTTCTTAATGAAGTTCAGATTCAGGGTACGCGGGAAACGGCCAGCGGGCTGATTGCGTTCACCGTGATAGGCGGGCACCAGGGTGCCGAAGTAGTTAGCGATCATGCTGTCATAAGCGGCGGTGTGTTCGAAGGCTTTGATTGCCAGATCGAAACGGGTCTCAAGCGTCAGTGCGTTCTCATGAGCGTCCATTTCAGCAATGATGGCATCGTAGTCGCCGCTGCTGACCACAATGGCGACATCTTTATGGTTCTTTGCAGCAGAGCGCACCATGGTCGGGCCACCGATGTCGATATTTTCCACTGCATCTTCCAGTGAACATCCTTCACGGGCGACAGTCTGTGCAAAGGGATAGAGGTTAACGACCACCATGTCGATTGGGCTGATATCGTGCTGCGCCATGATGGCATCATCCTGGCCGCGACGACCTAAAATGCCGCCATGCACTTTCGGATGCAGGGTTTTGACGCGTCCATCCATCATTTCCGGGAAGCCGGTGTAGTCAGAGACTTCAGTGACAGCCAGACCCGCATCCGCCAGAAGGCGAGCTGTTCCACCTGTGGAGAGCAGCTCGACACCGCGACTTGAGAGCGCCTGAGCAAATTCGAGGATACCGGCTTTGTCAGAGACACTGAGCAATGCGCGGCGTACAGGACGAGGTTGTTGCATGGTGGTTTATCCCTTGGCTTTGTTTCGCGTATATAAGAGCGTTACGTCAGGCTTCATAGCGGTTTTCTCTTCTATATAGGAAGAAAAGATCAAAAACCTCAGGTAACGCCCCGAAAAGGGGTGTCCGGAATATTGCCCGGCATTGTAGCGAAAACGTTTGCGCGATGCTCGCCTAAATTCATATAGCCCGCTCTGTGTGGATAACATTGTGTGTAACTGCGTATAACAGCGGCTTTTGCTGTGGAATGCAGCGAACGCTCTCTTTTATGCAATTTATGGGTTGCGACTCTCCGACAACTCCCTATAATGCGCATCCATCAACACGGAACACCGGCAACGGGAAGCGGGTTGAGAGGCACAGGAGACTGCGCCGCCGGAGAAAA
>NZ_SCKV01000011.1:0-28267 GCF_014155795.1 Pantoea hericii | reverse complement strand
GGTTGTTACCCTGATCCACCCAATCGCAATGGACGAAGGTCTGCGCTTCGCAATCCGCGAAGGCGGCCGTACCGTTGGCGCGGGTGTTGTTGCTAAAGTTATCGCTTAATTGTGATATCTGCTGTAGTCGTGCAAACGGCCACTGCAACACAGATAAAAGAGCACTTCGGTGCTCTTTTTTTTTGCTCTGAATAAGCCATAACCCTGCAAAGGGTGGGTTTGAAATAAAAACTATTCGCATTTACACTGTGTATAGAAAATGTACCAGAGTGATGAATCAATGTACGTCTGCCTTTGTAATGCCATCAGTGATAAAACCCTTCGTGAAGTCGTGCGTCGCTATCAGCCTGAGTCTATCCAGCAACTGCGTCAGTTTGTGCCAGTAGGCAAACAATGCGGCAAATGCGTTCGTGCTGCGCGTGAAATCCTGGATGAAGAGATGCAAAATCCGCCACTCTATAAAGAGATAGCCTGACGAACATCGGTGTGTGAATACCCACAATATCTGTCACGCTTTTTTGACTTCTTTTTAACCGCATCTACGCTCTAATAAATCAGACGCGGAGGGTTAACAATGAAGGGTGATATCAAAGTTATTAGTCATCTCAATAAACTGCTTGGAAATGAACTGGTTGCTATCAACCAGTACTTTCTGCATGCACGCATGTTTAAAAACTGGGGACTGATGCGCCTCAATGATGTGGAGTATCACGAATCAATCGATGAGATGAAGCATGCTGACAAATATATTGAGCGCATTCTTTTTCTTGAAGGCATTCCAAATCTTCAGGATCTGGGACGTCTGCGTATTGGAGAAGACGTTGAGGAGATGCTGAGTTCAGACCTGAATCTGGAGCTGGAAGGCGCTAAAGATCTTCGTGAAGCGATCTCCTATGCTGATAAAGTTCATGATTACGTCAGCCGTGACATGATGATTGAAATCCTGGCGGATGAAGAACACCACATCGACTGGATTGAGACGGAGCTTGAGCTCATCCAGAGGATGGGCATCCAGAACTATTTGCAGGCTCAAATCAAAGAAGAGTGAACCGCGCCTGAAGTACAAGCATCACCCAGCCCGCAATGGCCAGGAACGGCCCAAAGGGTAGCGGGCTGTCCATCTGGACTACGCCCCGTCGTTGCAACATCACGATGGTCGCTAACGCCAGAACTGTAGCACCCAGCGCAATCCAGGGTAATGCCTGCCAGCCACAGCAGGCACCTAGTGCTGCGAAAAGCTTGATATCGCCATAGCCTAACCCTTCAAATCCCCTTACCAGCCGATAGCCCCAGGCAAGCAGCCACAACGCACAGTATCCAGTCAGGGCGCCCCATATCGCCGCTGTTTCATTTCCGGTTAGTGAGGCGTGCAGTAATCCCATCCAGAGCAGCAGATAGCTTAGCGGGTCGGGTATACAGTAGTGGTGACAATCGATAGCTGCTATCAGTAGCAAAAGCGCTGAGGCTGTGATGATGAAGATCGCATCTGAAGAGTCGGCAAAGCTTTCCAGCACCAGTAAGCAGAGCATTGCAGTCAGACATTCCATGACAAAGCTCGATTCGCTGAATAGCTGATTGCAGAAACGACACCGTCCTTTTAAGACTGGCCAGCTGACCAGCGGCAGTTTATCGCGCCATAGCAGGCGCTGCTGACAATGGGTGCACCGTGACCCGGGGAAGCAGAGTGAGGCAAACCACTGGTCAGGAGGGAGGGCAGGAGAGAAGCGCGCACAGGCCAGAGACAGAAAGCTTCCTAATGCACCTCCGCCAGCCAGAACAGCGATTTGAGTAATAAAGGGCAGGGACATGGTTATGCTCCAGGTAAAAGGTGACGAACACTCTCACCGGCTTGCTGTTCTGTGTCATCTGCGAATGAGGAACCCCGGAAATGTGCTCACAATTGAATCCATGATTTATCAGCCTTAAAGCAGTTCACTGCGACGCGCGCCTCACACGTCGGCCACTATTTAGCAGGGAAAAGCGCAACACGGGTTGCTTCCTGAACAGATTTACGTATAATGCGCGGGCCTGCAGATATTGCAGGCGCGATTCGAGCAGAATCGCAGACGGCTGAATTTTAGGCCGCCTGACAATACTCCCAATTGTGGAGTTATATGCTGAACGATTACACTCTCCCATCAATCGTAATGGGCTCGAGTAGTAATTTTTTTCGTCTATAAAAAGTTTGGAGCTCTGGTCTCATGCAGAACCAAAGAATCCGTATCCGTCTTAAAGCGTTTGATCATCGTCTGATCGATCAATCAACCGCGGAAATCGTTGAGACCGCCAAGCGCACTGGTGCGCAGGTTCGTGGTCCAATCCCGCTGCCAACCCGCAAAGAGCGTTTTACTGTTCTGATCTCTCCGCACGTTAACAAAGATGCGCGTGATCAGTACGAAATCCGCACTCACAAGCGTCTGGTAGACATCGTTGAGCCAACTGAAAAAACCGTTGATGCTCTGATGCGTCTGGATCTGGCTGCCGGTGTTGACGTGCAGATCAGCCTGGGTTAATCAGGTCATCGAGCGATTGAGAGGTTGAAACAATGATTGGTTTAGTCGGTAAAAAAGTGGGCATGACCCGCATCTTCACTGAAGATGGCGTTTCTATCCCCGTCACCGTAATCGAAGTTGAAGCGAACCGCGTTACTCAGGTCAAAGGCCTGGAAAACGATGGTTACCAGGCAATTCAGGTTACCACCGGTGCTAAAAAAGCAAACCGTGTGACCAAACCTGAAGCTGGTCATTTTGCTAAAGCTGGCGTTGAAGCTGGCCGTGGCCTGTGGGAATTCCGCACCGCTGAAGGTGAAGAATACTCTGTAGGTCAGAGCATCAGCGTTGAAATTTTCGCTGAAGTTAAAAAAGTTGACGTAACCGGTACCTCAAAAGGTAAAGGTTTCGCCGGTACCGTTAAGCGCTGGAACTTCCGTACCCAGGACGCTACTCACGGTAACTCCTTGTCTCACCGCGTTCCGGGTTCAATCGGTCAGAACCAGACTCCGGGCAAAGTGTTCAAAGGCAAGAAAATGGCAGGTCAGCTGGGTAATGAGCGCGTAACCGTTCAGAGTCTGGACGTGGTACGTGTTGACGCTGAGCGCAACCTGCTGCTGGTTAAAGGTGCAGTTCCCGGTGCTACCGGTAGCGACCTGATCGTTAAACCAGCTGTGAAGGCGTAAGGGGATAGCAATGGAATTAGTATTGAAAGACGCGCAGAGCGCGCTGACTGTTTCCGAAACTACCTTCGGTCGTGATTTCAACGAAGCGCTGGTTCACCAGGTTGTTGTTGCTTACGCATCTGGCGCCCGCCAGGGTACTCGTGCGCAGAAAACTCGCGCCGAAGTAACTGGTTCAGGCAAAAAGCCATGGCGTCAAAAAGGCACCGGCCGTGCGCGTGCAGGTTCTGTAAAGAGCCCAATCTGGCGTTCAGGTGGTGTGACCTTTGCTGCGAAGCCACAGGACCACAGTCAAAAAGTTAACAAAAAGATGTACCGCGGCGCGCTGAAAAGCATCCTGTCCGAACTGGTACGTCAAGATCGTCTGATCGTTGTCGAATCATTTGCTGTAGAAGCACCGAAAACCAAGCTGCTGGTACAGAAACTGAAAGACATGGCTCTGGAAGACGTGCTGATCATCACCGGTGAACTGGATGAGAATCTGTTCCTGGCTGCGCGTAACCTGTACAAGGTTGACGTGCGTGATGCATCCGGTATCGACCCAGTTAGCCTGATCGCCTTCGACAAAGTCGTTATGACTGCTGATGCAGTTAAGCAAGTTGAGGAGATGCTGGCATGATCCGTGAAGAACGTCTGCTGAAAGTACTGCGCGCGCCGCACGTATCTGAAAAAGCATCTAGCGCGATGGAAAAAACCAATACCATCGTTCTCAAAGTTGCTAATGACGCGACCAAAGCAGAGATCGTTGCTGCTGTTGAGAAACTGTTCGAAGTAGAAGTTAAAGACGTAAACACCCTGGTAGTTAAGGGCAAAGTTAAGCGTCAAGGACAGCGTATCGGTCGTCGTAGCGACTGGAAAAAAGCTTACGTCACCCTGAAAGAAGGCCAGAATCTGGACTTCGCTGGCGGCGCTGAGTAAGTCGGAGGAGAAAGACAATGGCAGTTGTTAAATGTAAACCGACATCTCCGGGTCGTCGCCATGTAGTTAAAGTGGTAAACGCGGAGCTGCACAAGGGCAAACCATTCGCCCCGCTGGTAGAAAAAAACAGCAAATCCGGTGGCCGTAACAACAATGGTCGTATCACTACCCGTCATATCGGTGGTGGTCACAAGCAGGCTTACCGTATTGTTGACTTCAAACGCAACAAAGATGGTATCCCGGCAGTTGTTGAACGTCTTGAGTACGATCCGAACCGCTCTGCGAACATCGCACTGGTTCTGTACAAAGACGGCGAGCGCCGTTACATCCTGGCCCCTAAAGGCCTGAAAGCCGGCGACCAGATTCAATCTGGCGTTGATGCTGCGATCAAAGCAGGTAACACTCTGCCGATGCGTAACATCCCGGTGGGTTCAACCGTGCATAACGTAGAAATGAAACCAGGCAAAGGCGGTCAGATTGCTCGCTCAGCTGGTGCTTACGTGCAGATCGTTGCTCGTGAAGGTTCTTACGTTACCCTGCGTCTGCGTTCAGGTGAAATGCGTAAAGTCGAGTCTGACTGCCGCGCAACACTGGGCGAAGTCGGCAACGCTGAGCACATGCTTCGCGTTCTGGGTAAAGCCGGTGCAGCCCGTTGGCGTGGTGTTCGTCCGACCGTTCGTGGTACCGCGATGAACCCAGTTGATCACCCGCACGGTGGTGGTGAAGGTCGTAACTTTGGTAAGCACCCGGTAACTCCGTGGGGCGTTCAGACCAAAGGTAAGAAGACCCGTAGCAACAAGCGTACCGATAAGTTTATCGTACGTCGCCGTAGCAAATAATATTAGAGGATAAGCCATGCCACGTTCTCTCAAGAAAGGTCCTTTTATTGACCTGCACTTGCTGAAGAAGGTAGAGAAAGCGGTGGAAAGCGGTGACAAGAAGCCTTTGCGCACTTGGTCCCGTCGTTCAACGATCTTTCCTAACATGATCGGTTTGACCATCGCTGTCCATAATGGTCGTCAGCACGTTCCTGTCTTTGTTTCCGACGAAATGGTTGGTCACAAACTGGGTGAATTCGCGCCGACACGTACTTATCGCGGTCACGCGGCTGATAAAAAAGCCAAGAAGAAATAAGTAGGAGGAAGAGATGGAAACTTTAGCTCAACATCGCCACGCTCGTTCTTCTGCTCAGAAGGTTCGCCTTGTTGCTGACCTGATTCGCGGTAAGAAAGTGTCGCAGGCACTGGACATTTTGACCTACACCAATAAGAAAGCGGCTGTACTGGTCAAAAAAGTTCTGGAATCTGCCATTGCTAACGCCGAACACAACGATGGCGCTGATATCGACGATCTGAAAATCACGAAAATTTTCGTTGATGAAGGTCCGACCATGAAACGCATTATGCCGCGTGCCAAAGGTCGTGCAGATCGCATCCTGAAGCGCACCAGCCACATTACTGTGGTTGTGTCCGATCGCTGAGACTCTGGAGACTAGCAATGGGTCAGAAAGTACATCCTAATGGTATTCGCCTGGGTATTGTAAAACCATGGAACTCTACCTGGTTTGCGAACACCAATGAATTCGCTGACAACCTGGACAGCGATTTTAAAGTACGTCAGTTCCTGACTAAGGAACTGGCTAAAGCATCTGTCTCTCGTATCGTTATCGAGCGTCCTGCGAAGAGCATCCGTGTGACTATTCACACCGCTCGTCCGGGCATCGTCATCGGTAAGAAAGGCGAAGATGTAGAAAAACTGCGCACGGTCGTCGCGAAAATCGCTGGCGTTCCTGCACAGATTAATATCGCCGAAGTCCGCAAGCCGGAACTGGACGCGAAACTGGTAGCTGACAGCATCACTTCACAGCTGGAGCGTCGTGTGATGTTCCGTCGTGCTATGAAGCGTGCGGTTCAGAACGCCATGCGTCTTGGCGCGAAGGGTATTAAAGTCGAAGTTAGCGGCCGTCTGGGTGGCGCCGAGATCGCACGTACCGAATGGTATCGTGAAGGTCGCGTGCCATTGCACACACTGCGTGCTGACATTGACTACAACACCTCTGAAGCGCACACCACTTATGGTGTAATCGGCGTTAAGGTATGGATCTTCAAAGGTGAGATCCTGGGTGGTATGGCTGCTGTTGAACAACCGGAACCGGCTGCTCAACCTAAAAAGCAGCAGCGTAAAGGCCGTAAGTAAGGAGAGTCGCTGATGTTACAACCAAAGCGTACGAAATTCCGTAAGGTGCACAAAGGCCGTAACCGCGGTCTGGCTGCGGGTACGGATGTCAGCTTCGGTACTTTCGGTCTGAAAGCTGTTGGCCGTGGTCGTCTGACTGCTCGTCAGATCGAAGCAGCACGTCGTGCTATGACCCGTGCAGTTAAGCGTCAAGGTAAGATCTGGATCCGAGTATTCCCGGACAAACCGATCACCGAGAAGCCGCTGGAAGTGCGTATGGGTAAAGGTAAGGGTAACGTAGAGTATTGGGTTGCCCTGATCCAGCCTGGTAAAGTCCTGTATGAAATGGACGGCGTACCAGAAGAGCTGGCCCGTGAAGCATTCAAGCTGGCAGCAGCAAAACTGCCTATCAAAACCACCTTTGTAACTAAGACGGTGATGTAATGAAAGCAACAGAGCTGCGTGAAAAAAGCGTTGAAGAGCTGAACACTGAGCTGCTTAATCTGCTGCGTGAGCAATTTAACCTGCGCATGCAGGCAGCATCTGGCCAACTGCAGCAGACCCATCTGCTGAAACAGGTGCGCCGTGATGTTGCACGCGTTAAGACTTTACTGACTGAGAAGGCGGGTTCGTAATGACCGATAAAATCCGTACTCTGCAGGGTCGTGTAGTAAGTGACAAAATGCAGAAATCTGCAGTTGTTGCTATCGAACGTTTTGTGAAACACCCGATCTACGGCAAATTCATCAAACGTACGACTAAGCTGCACATCCATGACGAGAACAATGAATGTGGAATTGGTGACGTGGTAGAAATCCGCGAATGCCGTCCACTGTCCAAGACTAAATCCTGGACCCTGGTTCGCGTAATCGAGAAAGCGGTTCTGTAATAAGAATTGTTTTTTCTGAGAAACCCTCTGCTTCGGCAGGGGGTTTTTTTTTGCCTGGTATCTGGCCTGTTCCATTCATGCCAGTGGTTGTACAAGTCTGAGAGCGTTCACAAATTTAACGGGGAGCCCGTGGGTCCTGCGGTTCATCAGTCAATGCGACCTGAAAATGCCACACGGGAGCGAGCGGTTTATCATCGCCAGGGAAGTGATGAGTCTTGAAAATGGAGAGTCATGATTGATTGTGTCGGCTACCGTTGAACGTTTTCACCGTTCACCGCACTACCTGTCACCCCAGCAACTGTCACTGCACTGCCTGCTATTGTCTCAGCCAAAAACTTGCCGCTAATATCGGATAGCACATAACCACTGACAACCCACAGGCAAGTTTATGACACGAACGCTGTTACTGAAGAATGCCGACTATGTGGTCTGCATGGATGCTGACCGTCAGGAAATACGACACGCCAGTATTTTGATAAAAGGAAATCAAATTGCTGCGGTTGGAGAAGCAGACTCATTACCTGATAACGCCGACGAGGTGATTGATCTCCAGGGACACATTGTTATTCCAGGCCTGATCAATACGCATCACCATATGTACCAGAGCCTGACCCGCGCTATTCCTGCGGTGCAAAATGGTGAACTGTTCAACTGGCTGACTCACCTCTATCCACTGTGGCAGAATTTAACGCCCGGGATGATTCAGGTGTCAACGCAGGTCTCAATGGCCGAGCTGATCCTCTCCGGCTGCACCACCACCAGTGACCACCTCTATGTTTACCCTAATGGTTGTAAGCTTGACGACAGCATTGAAGCCGCATCCTTAATGGGTATGCGTTTCCATGCGAGCCGGGGCAGCATGAGTGTCGGTCAATCCCAGGGTGGCCTGCCGCCCGATTCGCTGGTTGAGAGTGAAGCAGCCATTCTGAAGGATACGCAGCGGGTGATTGAGCGCTATCACGATGACAGCTATGGCTCGATGCTACGCATTGTGGTTGCGCCATGTTTACCGTTCTCGGTCAGCCGTGAGCTGATGAAGCAATCCGCAGCACTGGCACGCAGCTTCAACGTCTCTCTGCATACGCATCTGGCGGAGAATGACAGTGATATCCAATATAGCCGCGAAAAGTTCAACATGACACCCGCGCAGTATGTTGAAGACCTCGGCTGGGTAGGCCCGGATGTCTGGCATGCACACTGCGTCAAACTGGATCAGCCCGGTATTGAGTTATTTGCGCGTACAGGGACAGGTATCGCGCACTGTCCGTGCTCAAACATGCGTCTCGGCTCGGGCATTGCGCCGATAAGGCACATGTGCGATGCCGGAGTACATGTCGGTTTGGGGGTGGATGGTTCTGCCTCCAATGACAGCGCAGATATGATGGCAGAAGTACGTCAGGCCATGCTGCTGCAACGCGTGGGGGTCGGCCCGGATGCGATGACGGCGCGTCAGGCACTCGAACTGGCGACGCTGGGGGGAGCAAAAGTGCTGAATCGCAATGACGTGGGCGCTATTGCGCCGGGCATGATGGCTGATTTGGCTATTTTTGACCTCAATCGCATTGGTCTTGCCGGGGCAGGGCACGATCCCGTTGCTGCGCTGGTATTCTGTAATCCCGGCCAGGTCGCTTACAGCATCATTAACGGTAAAGTCAGGGTGCGTAACGGAGAACTGGCCGGAATTGACCTGCCAGCCATACTGCGTCAGCATAACCAACTAGCCAGAAAGCTGGTTGATTGAGTCAGAAGGGCACTTAATTTGGAAGGCGACGAAAAATAAGGCAGATTACATTTGCTACTGTTCGCACTATTCCCTAGAATACGCCCTCCCTGTCATCAGGGAAAATCAGCGGCTCGATTGAGAGCCGTTTATTTTTTCTACCCATCTGTGAGAACCGGTGTTACAATGCCGCGCCCTCAATTATGGGGCTTTCTAACGACCTGAGGTTTAGGTCCCGAAGTAGTAGTTGACATTAGCGGAGCACTAAAATGATCCAAGAACAGACTATGCTGAACGTCGCCGACAACTCCGGTGCACGTCGCGTAATGTGTATCAAGGTTCTGGGTGGCTCGCACCGTCGCTACGCAGGCGTCGGTGACATCATCAAAGTTACCATCAAGGAAGCAATTCCTCGTGGTAAAGTCAAAAAAGGTGATGTCCTGAAGGCGGTAGTGGTGCGCACCAGGAAGGGTGTTCGTCGCCCGGACGGTTCTGTCATTCGCTTCGATGGTAATGCATGCGTTATTCTGAACAATAACAGTGAGCAGCCTATCGGTACGCGTATTTTTGGGCCGGTAACTCGTGAACTTCGTACTGAAAAGTTCATGAAAATTATCTCTCTGGCACCAGAAGTACTCTAAGGAGCGAACAATGGCAGCTAAAATCCGTCGTAACGACGAAGTTATCGTGTTAACCGGTAAAGATAAAGGTAAGCGCGGTAAAGTTAAGAATGTCCTGTCTTCTGGTAAGGTCATCGTTGAAGGTATCAACCTGGTTAAGAAACATCAGAAGCCGGTCCCGGCCCTGAACCAACCAGGCGGCATCGTTGAAAAAGAAGCTGCTATTCAGGTTTCTAACGTTGCACTGTTCAACGCGGCAACTGGTAAGGCTGACCGTGTAGGCTTTAGATTCGAAGACGGCAAAAAAGTCCGTTTCTTCAAGTCTAACAGCGAAACTATCAAGTAATTTGGAGTAGTACGATGGCGAAACTGCATGATTACTACAAAGACGAAGTAGTCCAGAAACTCATGACAGAGTTTGGCTACAATTCTGTCATGCAAGTCCCTCGGGTCGAGAAGATCACCCTGAACATGGGTGTTGGTGAAGCGATCGCTGACAAGAAACTGCTGGATAACGCAGCAGCTGACCTGGCAGCAATCTCCGGTCAAAAACCGCTGGTCACCAAAGCACGCAAATCAGTTGCAGGCTTCAAAATCCGTCAGGGCTATCCGATCGGCTGTAAAGTAACTCTGCGTGGCGAGCGCATGTGGGAGTTCTTTGAGCGTCTGGTCACCATTGCTGTTCCACGTATCCGTGACTTCCGTGGCTTGTCCGCTAAGTCATTCGATGGTCGTGGCAACTACAGCATGGGTGTACGTGAGCAGATCATCTTCCCAGAAATCGACTACGACAAAGTCGATCGCGTTCGTGGTTTGGATATCACCATTACCACTACTGCGAAATCTGATGATGAAGGCCGTGCTCTGCTGGCTGCCTTTGACTTCCCGTTCCGTAAGTAAGGTAGGGTTACTTAATGGCTAAGCAATCTATGAAAGCACGCGAAGTTAAGCGTGCAAAATTAGCAGACAAATTCTTCGCTAAACGCGCTGAACTGAAAGCGATCATCTCTGATGTGAACGCTTCCGACGAAGATCGTTGGGATGCTGTTCTGAAGCTGCAGAGTCTGCCGCGTGATTCCAGCCCTTCGCGTCAGCGTAACCGCTGCCGTCAAACAGGTCGTCCGCACGGTTTCCTGCGGAAGTTTGGGTTGAGCCGTATCAAGGTCCGCGAAGCCGCCATGCGCGGTGAAATCCCGGGCCTGAAAAAGGCTAGCTGGTAATTGTCACCAATTGAATCACGGGAGTAACACAGATGAGCATGCAAGATCCGATCGCGGATATGCTGACCCGTATCCGTAACGGTCAGGCCGCAAACAAAGTTGCGGTCACCATGCCTTCCTCCAAGCTGAAATTGGCAATTGCCAACGTTCTGAAGGAAGAAGGATATATTGAAGATTTCAAAATCGAAGGCGACATCAAGCTGGAACTGGAACTTACTCTCAAGTATTTCCAGGGCAAAGCTGTTGTAGAAAGCATTCAGCGAGTAAGCCGTCCTGGTCTGCGCATCTATAAGAAAAAAGATGAGCTGCCAAAGGTAATGGCCGGTATGGGCATCGCTGTAGTTTCTACATCTAAAGGTGTCATGACTGATCGTGCAGCGCGCCAGGCAGGTCTTGGTGGCGAAATTATCTGCTACGTAGCGTAATCGGAGGATACATATGTCTCGTGTTGCTAAAGCACCTGTCGTTGTTCCTGCCGGCGTAGAGGTAAAACTCAACGGTCAGGTAATTTCGATTAAAGGTAAAAACGGCGAGCTGACTCGTACTATCAATGATGCTGTTGAAGTTAAGCATGCTGACAACGCTCTGACTTTCGCTCCGCGCGAAGGTTTCGTTGACGGCTGGGCGCAGGCGGGTACTTCTCGCGCGCTGCTGAACGCAATGGTTATCGGTGTTACCGAAGGCTTCACTAAGAAGCTGCAGCTGGTTGGTGTAGGTTATCGTGCAGCCGTTAAAGGCGACGTGGTCAACCTGTCTCTGGGCTTTTCTCATCCAGTCGATCACCAGCTGCCCGCGGGTATCACTGCAGAATGTCCAACTCAGACTGAGATCGTGCTGAAAGGCGCTGATAAACAGCTGATTGGTCAGGTTGCAGCGGACCTGCGCGCCTACCGTCGTCCTGAGCCTTATAAAGGCAAGGGTGTCCGTTACGCCGACGAAGTCGTGCGTACCAAAGAGGCTAAGAAGAAGTAAGGTAACACTATGGATAAGAAATCTGCTCGTATCCGTCGTGCGACCCGTGCACGTCGCAAGCTCAAAGAGCTGGGTGCTACTCGCCTGGTGGTACATCGTACCCCGCGTCATATTTACGCACAGGTAATCGCCCCGAACGGTTCCGAAGTTCTGGTCGCTGCTTCTACTGTAGAAAAAGCTATCACTGAACAACTGAAGTATACCGGTAATAAAGAAGCCGCAGCTGCAGTAGGTAAAGCTATCGCAGAACGCGCAATCGAAAAAGGCATCACTGGTGTTTCTTTCGACCGTTCCGGTTTCCAATATCATGGTCGCGTCCAGGCACTGGCAGATGCTGCCCGTGAAGCTGGCCTTCAGTTCTAAGGTAGAGGTCTAAGATGGCACACATCGAGAAACAAGCTGGCGAACTGCAGGAAAAACTGATCGCGGTAAACCGTGTTTCTAAAACTGTTAAAGGTGGTCGTATCTTCTCCTTCACAGCACTGACTGTGGTAGGCGATGGTAATGGTCGCGTAGGTTTTGGTTACGGTAAAGCGCGTGAAGTTCCAGCAGCGATCCAGAAAGCGATGGAGAAAGCCCGTCGCAACATGGTTAACGTCGCGCTGACCAACGGCACCCTGCAGCACCCAGTTAAAGGTGCACACACGGGTTCCCGCGTGTTCATGCAGCCGGCTTCAGAAGGTACCGGTATTATTGCCGGTGGTGCAATGCGCGCCGTTCTGGAAGTCGCTGGAGTTCATAACGTACTGGCAAAAGCGTATGGTTCTACAAACCCGATTAACGTGGTTCGTGCAACTATCGATGGCCTGGGCAATATGAAATCTCCGGAAATGGTCGCTGCTAAGCGTGGTAAATCCGTTGAAGAAATTCTGGGGTAATCACGATGGCTAAGACTATTAAAATCACTCAAACCCGTAGTTCAATCGGCCGCTTGCCTAAGCATAAAGCCACTCTGGTTGGCCTGGGTCTGCGTCGTATTGGCCACACCGTTGAGCGTGAAGACACGCCAGCAGTACGCGGTATGGTCAACGCGGTTTCCTATATGGTTAAAGTGGAGGAGTAAGAGATGCGTTTAAATACTCTGTCTCCGGCCGAAGGGTCTAAGCACGCTACCAAGCGTCTGGGTCGTGGTATCGGTTCTGGCCTCGGAAAAACCGGTGGTCGTGGTCACAAAGGTCAGAACTCACGTTCTGGCGGTGGCGTACGTCGCGGTTTCGAAGGTGGTCAGATGCCTCTGTACCGTCGTCTGCCGAAGTTCGGTTTCACCTCTCGCAAAGCAATGATCACCACAGAGATTCGTCTGTCTGATCTGGCGAAAGTTGAAGGCGGTATCGTCGACCTGAACGCGCTGAAAGCAGCCAACATTGTCGGTGTTCAGATTGAATTCGTTAAAGTAATTCTGTCTGGTGAAGTTTCTACACCGGTAACGGTTCGCGGTCTGCGTGTCACCAAAGGTGCACGTGCTGCAATCGAAGCTGCTGGCGGTAAAATCGAGGAATAAGTAGCAGATGGCTAAACAACCGGGATTAGATTTTCAAAGTGCCAAAGGTGGCTTTGGTGAGCTGAAACGCAGACTGCTGTTTGTAATCGGCGCACTCATTGTCTTCCGTATTGGCTCTTTTATTCCAATCCCTGGTATTGATGCCACTGTACTTGCCAAACTGCTTGAGCAACAGCGTGGCACCATCATTGAAATGTTTAACATGTTCTCTGGTGGTGCTCTCAGCCGTGCTTCTATTTTCGCACTGGGCATCATGCCGTATATTTCGGCATCGATTATTATCCAGTTATTAACGGTGGTTCACCCAGCGTTAGCGGAAATTAAGAAAGAAGGGGAGGCTGGCCGTCGTAAGATTAGCCAGTACACCCGATACGGTACGTTGGTATTGGCCATATTCCAGTCGATCGGTATTGCTACCGGTCTGCCGAATATGCCAGGGATGCAAGGCCTGGTAATGAATCCAGGCTTTGCTTTCTACTTTACCGCTGTTGTGAGTCTGGTCTCGGGAACGATGTTCCTGATGTGGCTGGGCGAACAGATTACTGAACGTGGTATCGGTAACGGTATTTCGATCATTATCTTCGCAGGTATTGTTGCGGGTCTCCCGCCGGCCATTGGCCATACCATCGAGCAAGCGCGGCAAGGCGACCTGCACTTCCTTCTGTTGCTGTTGGTTGCAGTACTCGTATTCGCAGTGACCTTCTTTGTTATCTTCGTTGAACGTGGTCAACGCCGCATTGTGGTGAACTACGCAAAACGTCAGCAGGGTCGTCGCGTTTACGCTGCACAGAGCACACATTTACCGTTGAAAGTGAACATGGCGGGTGTTATTCCAGCTATCTTCGCTTCCAGCATTATTCTGTTCCCGGCAACGATTGCATCGTGGTTTGGGGGCGGTACCGGTTGGAACTGGCTGACAACAATTTCGCTGTATTTGCAGCCAGGACAGCCGCTTTATGTGCTACTCTATGCGACTGCAATCATCTTCTTCTGTTTCTTCTATACGGCGTTGGTTTTCAACCCACGTGAAACAGCAGATAACCTGAAGAAGTCTGGTGCATTCGTACCGGGAATTCGTCCGGGAGAGCAAACGGCGAAGTATATTGATAAAGTAATGACGCGACTGACCTTAATCGGCGCCCTGTACATTACGTTTATCTGCCTTATCCCGGAGTTCATGCGTGATGCGATGAAGGTTCCCTTCTACTTTGGCGGTACGTCACTGCTTATCGTAGTTGTCGTCATCATGGACTTTATGGCTCAAGTGCAAACTCTGATGATGTCAAGTCAGTACGAGTCGGCACTGAAGAAAGCTAACCTGAAAGGCTACGGCCGTTAATTCAGTTGGTTGAGAAGTTACGGAGAGTAAAAATGAAAGTTCGTGCTTCCGTCAAGAAATTATGTCGTAACTGCAAAATCATTCGTCGCGACGGTGTCGTCCGTGTGATTTGTAGCGCCGAGCCTAAGCATAAACAGCGCCAAGGCTGATTTTGTCACATATTTTTCTTGCAAAGTCGGGTTGAGCTGGCTAGATTAGCCAGCCAATCTTTTGTATGTCAGTGCGTTTCCATTTGAGTATCCTGAAAACGGGCTTTTCAGCATGGGACGTGCTTGTTTAATTATAGGAGTGCATAGTGGCCCGTATAGCAGGCATTAACATTCCTGATCAAAAACATACCGTTATCGCATTAACTTCGATCTTCGGTATCGGTAAAACCCGTTCTAAAGCCATCTGCGCTTCAACGGGTATTGCTGAAAATGTTAAGATCAGTGAGCTGTCTGAAGAACAAATTGATCAGCTGCGTGATGCAGTTGCGAAATTCGTTGTAGAAGGTGATCTGCGCCGTGAAATCACCCTGAGCATCAAGCGTCTTATGGACCTTGGTTGCTACCGTGGTTTGCGCCATCGTCGTGGTCTTCCGGTTCGCGGTCAGCGTACTAAGACCAACGCACGTACCCGTAAGGGTCCGCGTAAACCGATCAAGAAATAATCGGGGTGAGTAAATAATGGCAAAGGCACCAGTTCGTGCACGCAAGCGTGTAAGAAAACAAGTCTCAGATGGCGTGGCTCATGTCCATGCTTCTTTTAACAACACCATCGTTACCATTACTGATCGTCAGGGTAACGCACTGGGTTGGGCAACCGCCGGTGGTTCCGGTTTCCGCGGTTCACGTAAATCCACTCCGTTTGCTGCTCAGGTCGCTGCAGAGCGCTGTGCAGAAGCGGTAAAAGATTACGGAATTAAGAACCTGGAAGTTATGGTAAAGGGTCCGGGTCCAGGACGCGAATCTACGATTCGTGCTTTGAACGCCGCTGGTTTCCGCATCACTAATATTACTGATGTGACTCCGATCCCTCATAACGGTTGTCGTCCGCCGAAAAAACGTCGCGTATAACGCCCGTTTTTTTAGGATAGTTGGAGAAAGAAAATGGCAAGATATTTGGGTCCTAAGCTCAAGCTGAGCCGTCGTGAGGGCACTGACTTATTCCTTAAGTCTGGCGTTCGCGCGATTGATTCCAAGTGTAAGATTGAACAAGCCCCTGGTCAGCATGGTGCGCGTAAACCGCGTCTGTCTGATTACGGCGGTCAGTTACGTGAAAAGCAGAAAGTTCGTCGTATCTACGGCGTGCTGGAGCGTCAGTTCCGTAACTATTATAAAGAAGCAGCTCGTCTGAAAGGCAACACCGGTGAAAACCTGTTGGCTCTGCTGGAAGGTCGTCTGGACAACGTAGTTTATCGTATGGGCTTTGGTGCCACTCGTGCAGAAGCACGTCAGCTGGTGAGCCATAAGTCTGTTCTGGTAAATGGCCGCGTTGTTAACATCGCTTCTTATCAGGTATCTCCGAATGATGTCGTTAGCATCCGTGAGAAAGCCAAAAAGCAATCTCGCGTGAAGGCCGCTCTGGAGCTGGCTGAGCAGCGTGAAAAGCCAACCTGGCTGGAAGTTGATGCGACTAAGATGGAAGGTGTGTTCAAGCGTATTCCTGAACGTACTGATCTGTCTGCGGACATTAACGAACACCTGATCGTCGAGCTTTACTCCAAGTAAGGCTTAGTACCAAAGAGAGGACACAATGCAGGGTTCTGTGACAGAGTTTCTAAAACCGCGCCTGGTAGATATCGAGCAAGTGAGTTCGACGCACGCCAAGGTGACCCTTGAGCCTTTAGAGCGTGGCTTTGGCCATACTCTTGGTAACGCACTGCGCCGTATTCTGCTTTCATCCATGCCGGGTTGCGCGGTGACCGAGGTTGAAATTGATGGTGTACTTCATGAGTACAGCACCAAAGAGGGCGTACAGGAAGATATCCTGGAAATCCTGCTCAACCTGAAAGGGCTGGCGGTAAGAGTTCAGGGTAAAGATGAAGTTATTCTGACCCTGAATAAATCTGGCATTGGCCCTGTGACTGCAGCCGACATTACCCATGATGGTGATGTCGAAATCGTCAAGCCTCAGCATGTCATTTGCCATCTGACCGATGAGAACGCTGCTATCAGCATGCGTATCAAAGTTCAGCGTGGACGTGGCTATGTGCCGGCTTCTGCCCGAATTCATTCGGAAGAAGATGAGCGCCCAATCGGCCGCCTGTTAGTTGACGCTTGCTACAGCCCTGTAGACCGTATCGCCTACAATGTTGAAGCAGCGCGTGTAGAGCAGCGCACCGACCTGGACAAGCTGGTCATCGAAATGGAAACCAACGGCACAATCGATCCTGAAGAGGCGATTCGTCGTGCGGCAACCATTCTGGCTGAACAACTTGAAGCTTTCGTTGACTTACGTGATGTACGTCAGCCGGAAGTTAAAGAAGAGAAACCAGAATTCGATCCGATCCTGCTGCGCCCTGTTGACGATCTGGAATTGACTGTCCGCTCTGCTAACTGCCTTAAGGCAGAAGCTATCCACTACATCGGTGATCTGGTACAGCGTACCGAGGTTGAGCTGCTTAAAACGCCTAACCTTGGTAAAAAATCTCTTACCGAGATTAAAGATGTGCTGGCTTCGCGTGGTCTTTCTCTGGGCATGCGCCTTGAGAACTGGCCGCCAGCAAGCATTGCTGATGAATAATCAGATCACAGGTTAAGGTTTCACTGAGAAGGATAAGGTCATGCGCCATCGTAAGAGTGGTCGTCAACTGAACCGCAACAGCAGCCATCGTCAGGCTATGTTCCGCAACATGGCCGGTTCTCTGGTTCGTCATGAGATCATCAAAACGACTCTGCCGAAAGCCAAAGAACTGCGTCGCGTAGTTGAGCCGCTGATTACTCTTGCCAAGACCGACAGCGTAGCTAATCGTCGTCTGGCATTCGCCCGTACTCGTGATAACGAGATCGTGGCAAAACTGTTTAATGAGTTAGGCCCGCGTTTCGCGAGCCGTGCCGGTGGTTACACTCGTATTCTGAAGTGTGGCTTCCGTGCTGGTGACAACGCTCCGATGGCTTACATCGAGCTCGTTGATCGTCCAGAAGCTCAAGCAGAAGCAGCTGCAGAGTAATCTGTAGCAACGTAAAAAACCCGCTTCGGCGGGTTTTTTATTGCCTGCAATTTACTACCTTAGAACGTAGTCTTTCATGTTCAAAGGAGCTAACTATGTGGCTGGTTGATGAACTTGCTGAACAGCACATCAAAGCAGCGTTAGAAAAAGGCGAGCTGAGTAATCTTCCTGGCTCAGGCAAGCCACTACAGCTGGATGATGACAGCCATGTTCCGCCCGAATTAAGAGCAGGTTACCGGTTGCTCAAAAATTCAGGATTTCTGCCGCCTGAACTTGAGTTAAGACGCGAAGCCATGGAAGTTAACGATCTTATTTGTCAGCTCGATCCTGCCGATCCCCGGTATCAGGATCAGCGTAATCGACTTCAGGTGCTGACACTGAGATTACGCCAGGCTGGAATGAGCACCGATTTTCTTCATGGCCGTTATGCCGCAGCCATCCACAATCATTTCCGTGAGGAGAAGTAAATGTTTCGCATTGGCCAGCTAGCTAAGCTTGCAGATGTCACGCCAGACACGATTCGCTTCTATGAAAAACAACAGATGATGGATCATGATGGTCGGACAGAAGGCGGTTTTCGACTTTATAGCGAGAGTGATCTTCAGCGTCTGAAATTTATTCGCTACGGGCGCAAACTCGGCTTTAGCCTTGAAGCCATCAGAGAGCTGCTCTCGATCCGGGTCGATCCTGTGCATCACACCTGTCAGGAATCAAAAGCGATCGTTGAAAAACGGCTGTATGAAGTTGCTCAAATGATCGCAGAATTAGAAACGATGCAGCGTTCTCTGCGACATCTCTCGGATGCCTGTTGTGGAGACAGCCACACTAGCGTTTCGTGCTCAATTCTTGAGGCTCTGGAGCGGGGAGAGGCTTTGAGCAAATAAGGATATTGTTATTTTGCTGCAAAAGAATAAAGTATCAGACCTTATAAACAGGAGGCGTCATGAGTAAATATCAGCACACCAAAGGGCAAATTCGCGACAACGCGATTCAGGCCCTCTTACACGACCCGCTATTTCGGCAACGTATTGAGCAGAAGCAAAAAGGTAAAGGCAGTTTTAAGCGAAAAGAGAAACATGGCAAGGGGACTGGATGGGAGGGCAGTGATAAGAAAGCATCTTATCTCTGCCCTTCTGCTTTTACGGTCAAAAAAACCGCCTGTGTGGCGGCTTGTTAACTATACGCGGGTGTTCTGCTGTTTCAGCAGATCGCGGATTTCAGTCAGCAGTAATTCTTCGTTTGTCGGTTTCGCAACGGGCTTCTCAACTTCCTTTTTCTTATACAGACGGTTCATTAACTTGATCGCCATGAAGATTGCGAAAGCGATGATCACGAAATCGAAGATGGTCTGAAGGAAGATACCGTATTGCATTACAACGGCTGGCGCATCACCAACTGCGGGCTTAAGTACCCACTGGAATGATTTAAAGTCGACACCACCGATCAGTAAGCCCAATGGTGGCATGATGATGTTGGCGACCAGCGATGAAACGATTTTTCCGAAGGCCGCACCGATGATAACACCGACGGCGAGATCCATCACATTACCGCGCATCGCGAAATCGCGAAACTCTTTGATTAAACTCATACTTATCTCCTTGCCTAAGCCAATGCCATAAAGTTTAACAAACCTTACTGTTTTTGCCATCAACTCAGCGATTTAAGCGGCACTTTCACGCGTCTCGTACTTTTTATGCCTGTAAATGCGGCATTTACAGGAAAAATGGACTCGGCTGAAAGAGACGTTCAACGTCTGAGACAAATTTCTTGTCGGTGAGGAACATGATGACATGATCTCCTTGTTCAATACGCAGATTGTCATTGGCAATCATCACATCGTCACCGCGAACCACTGCGCCGATAATGGTCCCTGGCGGTAATTTGATATCATCAATTGAACGGCCGACCACGCGTGAAGTGGATTCGTCACCATGCGCTATTGCTTCGATTGCCTCTGCAATACCGCGTCGCAGTGACGATACACCCACGATATCTGCTTTGCGCACATGGCCCAGCAGAGCAGAGATAGTGGCCTGCTGAGGTGAAATAGCAATATCGATGACGCTGCCCTGCACCAGATCGACATACGCACGACGCTGTATAAGCACCATAACTTTCTTCGCCCCCATCTTTTTTGCCAGCATGGCTGACATGATGTTGGCTTCATCATCATTGGTGACGGCAATAAACAGATCAACCTGCTCAACGTGCTCTTCCGCCAGCAACTCCTGATCGGACGCATCGCCATAAAAAACTACCGTGTCATGCAGATGTTCTGCAAGTTCGGCTGCGCGCTGAGCATTACGTTCAATCAGCTTAACGCTGTAATGTTTCTCAAGACGCTGTGCCAGACCGAAACCAATGTTACCGCCACCCACCAGCATAATCCGCTTGTAGGGTTTCTCCAGCCGTTGCATCTCGCTCATTACGGCACGAATGTTCTGGCTGGCGGCGATGAAAAAGACTTCATCACCCGCTTCTACAATGGTTGAGCCCTGCGGACGAATGGGCCGGTCCTGACGAAAGATAGCGGCTACGCGGGTATCGATGTGTGGCATATGCTCACGCATGATGGAGAGCGGATTGCCCACCAGTGGTCCACCATAATAGGCTTTCACCACCGCAAGGCTGACTTTGCCCTCAGCAAAGTTAACCACCTGCAACGCGCCAGGATACTGGATTAAACGGTAGATATTTTCGATCACCAACTGTTCCGGTGAGATCAGGTGATCAATGGGCACCGCTTCAGGAATAAATAACTTGTCCGCATCACGCAGATAGTCGGCCGCGCGAATCCGGGCTATACGGTTCGGCGTATTGAAAAGCGAATAAGCAATCTGGCAGGCAATCATGTTGGTTTCGTCGGAGTTGGTAACGGCTACCAGCATGTCGGCATCTTCCGCGCCTGCTTCCCGCAAAATGCGCGGATGAGAACCATGACCCTGCACGACGCGCAGATCGAATTTATCCTGCAGATGACGCAGGCGTGAAGAGTCGGTATCCACTACCGTGATATCGTTGTTTTCACCGACCAGATTTTCTGCCAGGGTACCGCCAACCTGACCTGCGCCCAGAATGATTATTTTCATCGCTTATCAATACTCATCTCAGTTTGTACCCGATTTCTTTATCAGCTTAGCGTAGAAGAAACCATCTCCGCCTTCGGCTTGCGGGAATACCTGTAGGCCATTCGCGAGTGCATCCCTGAGGGGAACGGCTTGTGCATCGTGCTGGCGCTGCAGGAAAGCATCTATCTGCTGATGATTCTCTTCAGGCAGGATGGAACAGGTAGCATAAATCAGCGTACCGCCTGGTTTCAGGTGCGGCCAGACAGCATCAAGAATTTCAGACTGAAGCTTTGCCAGCTCGTCGATATCACGATCGCGACGCAGCCACTTGATGTCTGGATGACGTCGGATCACTCCGGTAGCAGAGCAGGGGGCATCCAGCAGAATTCGGTCAAACTGCCGATCACCGCACCACTGCTGCGGCGTCCGTCCATCACCCTGTTTAACATCTGCTTTCATGCCCAGTCGCTGCAGATTTTCCTCAACGCGTTTAAGGCGCTGTGCATCTACGTCGACGGCCATGACTTCTGCTTCCGGCGCGATTTCGAGAATATGGGTCGTTTTACCGCCGGGTGCAGCACATAGATCCAGAATCTGTTCGCCGTTTTGGGGTTCAAGCAGCAAAGCACAGCGCTGAGCGGACAAATCCTGCACGGTCACCCAACCCTGCCCGAAGCCTGGTAACTGACTGACCGGAGCAGGGGCATCGAGCCGCAGTGCATCCGGCACATCGTCAGCAGGCTGTGCATACCTGCCACTTTCAGTCAGCAGGGCCAGCCATGCATCACGTTCGTGGTGCTGTTGGTTAACCCGCAACCACATCGGCGGACGCTGATTATTGGCTTCGACGATCTGCTGCCACTGTTCCGGCCAGGCATGCTGCAATCGCTTTAGCAGCCATCCCGGATGCAGATACCGCTGCGGGCCATCCTGAATGCTGGCGAGCAGCTCTTCGCGCTGGCGCTGAAACTGGCGTAATACACCATTTAATAAGCCTTTCAGGCTGGTGCGCTTCAGGACTTCGGCCCCTGCGACAGTTTCTGCCAGTGCGGCGTGAGCAGGCACGCGTGTATATTCCAGCTGGTAAAGCCCGACCATGATCAGATAGTGCAGAACCCGCTGTTTACCGGTAAGGGGACGCGCCATCAGTTTACCGATTAGCGCTTCAAGCTGCGGTAATGTACGCAACACGCCAAAACAGATCTCCTGCACTAACGCGCTATCTTTGTCAGAGAGTTTTTTCTGAGCGGCAGGCAGTGCCGTGTTCAGGGATTCGCCCTTGTCGACAACGCGCTCAATAAGTTGGGCGGAGAGGCTACGCAGGTTGATTGATTTAGTCATAGGGTTTTGTCATCAAACAAAAGGCCCGGTGAGTGACCGGGCCTGAGAGTCAGTCCAGAAGGGTTCCAGGTTCAAACCATTCCCGGCGCGAGTTGAGAAGATCCTGAGCCGACATCGGTTTTTTACCGGCGGGCTGCAACTGCAGCAGATTAAGTACACCCTGAGCGGTCGCCACCTGGATGCCACGTTTATCCGCATGAATAATTTCACCCGGCGAACGATCGCTGTGAGGCAGAACGCTTGCCTGCCAGACTTTCACCGGTTGATCATCAATGGTGAAAAAGCTCATCGGCCACGGGTTAAACGCGCGAATACAACGTTCAAGCTGTTCTGCTGAGAGTGTCCAGTCAAGACGAGCTTCCTCTTTACTGAGCTTCTCAGCATAGTTGGCCAGCGCTTCATCCTGTTTTTCAGGTGTAGCCTGCTGAGTGCTCAGTAAGGTCAGCGTATCCAGCAGTCCCTGTGGTCCAAGTTCAGCCAGCTTATCGTATAGCGTTGCACTGGTATCCTGAGCAGTAATCGAACAGGCAAGCTTGTGCAGCATATCGCCGGTGTCCAGCCCCACGTCCATCTGCATGATGGTCACGCCGGTTTCGCTGTCGCCAGCCCAGAGCGCACGTTGAATCGGTGCGGCTCCACGCCAGCGTGGCAGCAGTGAACCATGAACGTTGATGCAGCCCAGACGTGGCATATCAAGCACGGCCTTTGGCAGAATTAATCCGTAGGCCACAACAACCATCACATCAGCCTTAAGGTCAGCAACCAGCTGCTGATTCTCTTCCGGTCGCAGTGACTTAGGCTGATACACTGGAATGTCATGTGCCATCGCCAGCGTTTTGACCGGGCCTGGGGTTAATTTGTTACCGCGACCCGCCGGGCGGTCGGGTTGGGTGAATACACCGATAACCTGATGTTCAGAAGCAAGCAGCGCGTCAAGATGACGCGCTGCAAAGTCAGGTGTGCCGGCAAAGATGATTTTTAGCGGGGCAGACACGTGTATCCCTTCTTAAGTTCTCAGGAAGCCTGGGCGTTCTGACGCGCCAGTTTCTCTAACTTAGTTTTGATTCGTTGCCGCTTCAGAGGCGACAGATAATCGATAAACAGTTTGCCTTCCAGATGATCGATCTCATGCTGGATACAGATGGCCAGTAACTCGCTGGCTTCCAGCTCGAAACTGTTACCGTCACGATCAAGTGCACGGACTTTAACCCGCTCGGCACGTGGAACAAATGCGCGCTGTTCCGGAATTGAGAGGCAACCCTCTTCAATACCGGTTTCGCCGCTTTTTTCCAGCAGCTCAGGGTTGATCAGAACTAAACGCTCTTCACGACTTTCAGAGACATCAATCACGATAATGCGCTGATGAATATCGACCTGCGTAGCGGCAAGACCGATACCTTCTTCGGCATACATCGTCTCGAACATATCATCAACGATACGCTGAATGTCTGCGTTAACTTCTTTAACGGGCGCAGCGACTTTGCGAAGACGCTCGTCAGGGAAATGTAATACCTGCAAAACTGACATAAATATCCAGATCTGTATTCGGTTAAGAAAAGATTACTACCTCATATTGTAGACTTTTCGAGGCCTGATTGACAGCATTGTGCAGCAGGAAGCAAGGGCGATCAGGGAGTCTGAGATGGACAAAATAGCGCAGTATGTGCGGCTGGCAGCCGTCACTGGAATGACAGGGAAACGCTGGATTGACGTCGCACAGCAGACAGGTGGCCAGGTAGCAGATAAGGAGCAGCTTATCCGATTAGGGTTAGATGCCAGTCAGCGCCAGCAATATTATGATTTCAGTGCAAAAAAACTTCCAGAATTGTATGACTGGCTGGCACAGAGTCCGGCTCATCATCTGATTACTGCGCTGGACGCGGCCTATCCAGCCCGTCTCAAAGAAACGAGCCGCTTTCCGCCACTGCTCTATATTCATGGCGATCCTGCTGTGATAAGTACTCCTCAGTTAGCGGTGGTGGGGAGTCGAAACTGTTCACATAATGGCCGTTACTGGTGCGACTGGTTTACTCAGCACTTAAGCCTCAGCGGTCTGACCATTACCAGCGGACTGGCCCGGGGTATTGATGGTGTTGCACATAAGGCAGCACTCAACGTGAAGGGCAAAACGGTGGCTGTGCTGGGCAGTGGGTTACAAAATCTCTATCCTAAAAATCATGCCGACCTTGCCGCAGAGATTGTTGAGCAGGGTGGTGCTGTGATTTCTGAATTTCCGCTGGCGACCCTGCCGCATCCGGCGAATTTTCCACGCCGTAATCGTATCATCAGCGGTCTGAGTCATGGGGTGCTGGTGGTAGAAGCCTCGCTGAAGAGTGGTTCGCTGGTGACGGCCCGCTATGCGCTGGAGCAGAATCGCAATGTCTATGCCTTACCTGGCGCGATCGGCAATCCATTAAGTGAAGGCGTTAACTGGCTGATTCAGCAGGGTGCGCTGCTGGTGGCCCACCCCAATAACATTGTGGAAGATCTGGCTGGTGCGCTGAACTGGCTGCCAGCGACACAGGCCGACGAAATTTATTCTGAGGTGAGTGACGATGCTCCATTGCCATTTGCTGATGTGTTGGCTAACGTAGGTGATGATGTTACACCTGTTGACGTTGTCGCTGAACGTGCCGGCCAATCTGTGCCAGTTATCTCAGCTCAGTTGCTGGAACTGGAGTTAGCAGGATGGATCGCAGCTGTACCCGGCGGCTATGTCCGATTGAGGAGGGCATGCCATGTTCGACGTACTGATGTATTTGTTTGAGACATATATCCACAACGAAGCAGAAATGGGTGTTGATCAGGACAGATTGACAGACGACCTGACGGATGCCGGGTTCCATCGTGAAGATGTTTACAGTGCGCTGAACTGGCTGGAAAGACTGGCTGATTATCAGGAAGGGCTGGTTGAGCCAGTTTTACTGACAAGTGATCCGCTCTCCATGCGTATCTATACCGACGAAGAGAGCAAGCGTTTAGATGCTGATAGCCGTGGTTTTCTGCTGTTCCTGGAGCAGATTCAGGTGCTGAACCTGGAAACCCGTGAAATGGTCATCGAACGTATCATGGCGCTGGATACCTCTGAGTTTGACCTGGAGGATCTCAAATGGGTGGTGCTGATGGTGTTGTTCAACATCCCGGGATGTGAAAATGCCTATCAGCAGATGGAAGAACTGCTATTCGACGTCAATGAAGGTATGCTGCATTAAATTTCCTTTCATGCATTGATCGCTATGAGTAAAGCTGCACTCTTCACCGTGCGTAAACAGGATCCCTGCCCCGCTTGCGGGGCAGAACTGGTTATTCGCTCCGGTAAACATGGTCCTTTTCTGGGCTGCGCGAACTACCCGGCTTGCGACTACATTCGACCTTTAAAAGGTCAGGCCGATGGCCACGTGGTCAAAGTGCTGGAAGGCCACGCCTGTCCAGAATGTGGTGCGGATAAAGTGCTGCGGCAGGGACGTTTTGGCATGTTTATCGGCTGCAGCTGCTATCCGGAATGCGGATACACCGAAACCATCGATAAACCGGATGAAACCTCGCTGGCCTGTCCTCAGTGCCATGAAGGTCGGTTAGTTCAGCGGCGTTCCCGTTACGGCAAAACGTTTCACTCCTGCGATCGCTATCCCGCCTGCCAGTTTGTTGTGAATCTGACACCCGTTGCCGGAATCTGTCCTTATTGTGAGTATCCACTGTTAATTGAAAAAAAGACGGCGCAGGGCATTAAACGATTCTGTGCCAGTAAGAGTTGTGGCAAAGCCATCGCTGAAGAGAATTCATAGATCATGGAAAATCAACACCTCGCCGATTCATTTGAAAATTGCTTAGCGCATCTGAATCGTCAGGCGGTCATCGCCTATCCAACTGAAGCTGTATTTGGTCTGGGCTGTGACCCTGACAGTGAATCTGCCGTCATGGCCTTGCTGGCGCTGAAACAGCGTCCGGTAGAAAAGGGACTTATCCTGATTGCCGCTGATTACACCCAGCTTGAACCTTATATCTCCGCACGCGAACTTTCGGTGATGCAGCGTGAGCGGATGTTTGCATGCTGGCCCGGTCCTGTGACCTTTGTCGTCCCCGTTCCACCACAAACCCCTCGCTGGCTGACCGGGCAGTTTGATTCGCTGGCCATTCGCGTCAGTGACCATCCCGATGTGCAGGCGCTTTGCCGCGCATTTGGTAAACCGCTGGTTTCAACCAGCGCAAATCTGTCGGGTCTGCCTCCCTGCCGCACGGCGGAAGAAGTGAAGCAACAGTTTGGTGAGCACTTCCCGGTTCTGTCGGGAAAAACCGGTGGCCGCCTTAATCCCTCTGAAATCCGCGATGTGATTAGCGGCGAACTTATACGTCAGGGTTAATTCATGGATCAATTCGCCGTTTTCGGTAATCCCATCAGCCACAGTAAATCTCCGCTGATCCATCAGGCTTTCGCTGAGCAGACGGGTATTGAACATCGCTATGGTCGCATCTGCGCCCCGATTGATGGTTTTCCCCAGGCGCTCTCTGCCTTTTTTGAACAGGGAGGTCGTGGTGCCAATGTGACGTTGCCTTTTAAACAGCAGGCATGGGAGTTGGCCGATCAGCTGAGTGAACGTGCAGCCCTGTCCGGCGCGGTAAACACGGTGAAAAAACTCAGTGATGGTCAGATCCTGGGGGACAACACGGATGGCATTGGCCTGTTAAGTGACCTTGAGCGGCTTAATATGATCAACGCTGGCGACAATGTATTGCTGGTGGGCGCGGGCGGGGCTGCTCGCGGCGTCATTCTGCCATTGCTTTCAGCGGGCGTGACACTGACCGTCGTCAATCGTACAGCTGCACGCGCTGAAGAGCTGGCGACGCTGTTTGGAGAGAATGGGCCTATCCGGGCATGTCGTTTTGAACAGCTGACGGGTCAGCACTTCGATCTGATCGTTAATGCCACTTCAAGCGGTGTGAATGGAGAAACGCCTCCTTTACCTTCTGACGTGATCCATTCCGGCGTGCAGTGCTATGACATGTTTTACCAAAGCGGGCTGACGCCTTTCCTGCGCTGGTGTCAGGGGCATGGCACGAATCATCTGGCAGATGGTTTGGGTATGCTGGTGGGGCAGGCTGCTCATGCCTTCTATATATGGCACGGAGTAATGCCAGACATTGCTCCGGTCATTGCTCAGCTTAAGCAGGCCATGCAGTCGTGAATCAGGCGATACAGTTCCCTGATGATGAAGCCTATGATGCTGAACTCAAGGCGGTTTGTTTCCCGGTACTGGTCAACGGCATGCGGCTGAACTGTGCAATCAGCTGTGAGTCGTTGATATCACGTTTTGGTGAAGGAGAGGCGATGGCGCTGTTTCAGCACCATCGCTGGGATCTGGAGGATGAGGCGGAAGAGGCTATCCGTCAGGATAACGTTGATGCTCAGGGCTGGGTCTGGTTAGCGTCAGCCAGGTAATCATCTTTCCAGCCCACATAGTTGTTAGCGGAATAGCGTAACCCTTCTTTTTCGCTGTCATTAAGCGGCCTGATTTGCTTCACCGGACTCCCCAGATAGAGATAGCCACTCTCCAGTCTTTTACCTGGCGGCACCAGACTGCCGGCACCAATCATCACCTCATCTTCTACTATTACGCCATCAAGCAAAATCGATCCCATTCCGACCAGCACGCGATCGCCAATGGTACAGCCGTGCAGCATCGCTTTATGGCCGACCGTGACCTCCTCGCCAATAATAAGAGGGAAGCCTTGCGGATTGGCGGCAGATTTATGCGTAACGTGCAGAACACTGCCGTCCTGCACATTGGTTCGGGCACCGATCCGGACCTGATTCACGTCACCCCTGATCGCAACAAGCGGCCAGATGCTGACGTCATCCTCCATAATCACATCACCAACGACAACACTGCTTGAATCGACCATAACGCGCTGGCCAGTTTGCGGGAAAAGATCTTTATAGGGGCGTAGGGCGGAAGTCATCATGTTCTCCTTTGTTCTGTTTTCACTGCAGCCTGATGCGATTTTACACAGCTGACAAGCCAATTCTGACCCGGATCGCTGGTGATCTCATCAATCTGGATCATTTATAACCGTTCAGATAAAAGATCCAAAAAAAGGGTTGTGCTCTGAAACGGGATCCCTATAATGCGCCTCCATCGACACGGAACACCGGCAACGGGAAGCGGGTTGAGAGGCACAG
>NZ_SCKV01000010.1:0-33816 GCF_014155795.1 Pantoea hericii | reverse complement strand
ACCGAGGTTTTTGAGAACGTCAGCAACCAGCCCGGCGTCTTTGATTTCTGCCAGGGCGCTTGCGATCTGCAGGTACTGGCTGTGTGGGTTTTTAGCATCGGTATGACTTTTCATTACGCTGTCAGCGTAGGCTTTCACCTCGATCACAGCGTCATCAACATACTTGCGCGTCGCCAGCACGACTGACGGATCAATTTTCAGCGTGACGGCGGTTGTGCTGTTCACGATTAAAATCATGCGCACGGTCTGCGTGCGCCCGCTGCCTTCTGCCAGCTGGGGCTTGTAAGTTTCCGGGCAGTTAGCAACGGCAATCAGCACGCCGTCGGCGTCATAGAGGCCAATCTCGCGGATCCAGAAACCGCCCTCGCTTTCGGGGATAATCTGCTCAGCGATAATCTGGCTGCTGTTTGCCGCGTCAACGGTCAGCGAATTAAGCTGCGCGCGGCGCTTCTCGCCGATGAGCTTAGTCTGCGCCGCGTCAGGCGTTGGCAGCGTGCCGCCACCGTCCCCGACCCCCAATGATGTGATATTCACTTTTGTGCCGAGCGCGGCGGCGTTCGCCAGCTTAGCCGCGCCCTGATTGGTCAGCAGGGCAAAATATTTAGTCGTCATGCGCTCACTTCCGTCAGGTCTATAAGATGCACCGCCACGCCGGAATAACCCGGCCCGCCGACGCTGATAAGTTCAGTGGTATAGGGATAAACGGTCAGCTCATCCCCGCTGTAGCTGGCAACGGCAACCGGCAGCGCGCCGTTAGCATCGAGGTTAATCGACAGGCCGATAAGGTGGCGGCTGCAGGGCTTTGCGTCGGCTATCAGGCGCTCCAGCTCGTTATACATTTCCTCCGTGATACCGGTATCGAGTACGCCCACATCCAGCCGGAACGTGCCAGGCGCTTCGCCGGTTTTCCACCACTCAATTATTTTGATGAGATACCCCAGCGGCTCAACGACGCGCCGGATAGCACCTATCGTGCCTTTGTGCCTGTGCACGTACTGCGAGGCGGCAACAACGGCGCGCTTTGTCGATTCCGGCCAGGCTGAATCCCAGCGGTCAACCGACCACGCCCACGCCAGATACGGCAGGAGCGCCACCGGGCAGGCGTACGGGTTCCATAACTGGCGCAGCGGCACGCTCATAGCACCAGGGCTTGCCAGCGCCTCAGCGGCTGCAACCTCAAGCGCTGACGAGCCGGTCGGCAGCAGTCGGTCACTCATCAGAGCCTCCGACAGTCAGCGTGTAGCCCGTGCAGTAAGCGGCCTGTGTTTTGTCGAGCACCACATCTGCAGCAGGTTTAATCAGGTTGACGCGCTGCACGCCCTCAACATGCATGGCGGCATACAGCGCAGACAGGCGAATGTCGCGGCCGAGGCGCTTCTGCGCGCTGACAAACGCGGCGAGCTTTGCCTCAGAGGCGGCGCGGATCGGTTCAGCTTCCGGCCCCGGATAGAGGTACAGCTCGGCTACGATTTCGTATTCAACAATCTTCGCTGACTGCACGCTCACCCGGTCGGCAACCGGGCGCACGTCCTCGTCATTGAGCGCAGCGTTAACCACGGCCAGCAAATCGTCGCCCGCCACGCCACTGCCTTCACGCGCAAGCACAGTCACGGTAACAACGGCGGGCGACGGGCTGATGGCTGATGCATCGGCTACGCGGCCGTCGGCGCTTCTGGCGTGATACTCGTATGCACCGGTCGGCCCGGCCACGCTCAGCCCCTCAAAGGCGGAGGCGATGCGCAGCCGGTAATCGTCGTTGCCTTCCATCACGGCGGCGGTCGGCGGAATGGTTGTATCGTCGGCCGGGGTAATGGTCAGGCGGGTTACGCCATTGTTCGCGCCGAGCTGGTCAAGGTCGCCATCCAGCGCATACGCAACCATAACGGCCTGCGCCGCCTCGTTAATGCGCTGACGCAGGATCAGCTCGCGATAGGCATTTTCCTGCAGCAGCTTAACGATGGGTTCTGATTCAAGCGTCAGCGTGCGGGCGATGGCGTCCTGCTGGTCGGCCGGGTAAAGGGAAATCAGCGTCGCCTTTCGCTCGGCAAGCAGGGTTTCATAGTCCAGCGCCTCCACCACGTCAGGCGCGGGCAGCTGGCTCAGGTCGATAGTTGCCATAGTCTCAGCTCACAGGAACGGTTAAGGAAAAAGGGTGCGCGGTATCAGTGCGGTTGCCGGACAGCTCAACTACCATTGCGCCGTTGATATCCGATTCAAAGCTGATGGCAGTCAGCTTTACGCGCGGCTCCCACTTCAGGATCGCCAGATAGCAGGCCGACATAATCTGCAGGCGCAGCGCCTCGTTTTGCGGCTGGTCAATCAGCGCGGATAAAAGCGAACCATACTCGCGGCGCATCACCCTGGAGCCGATCGGAGTCAGAAAAATGTCGCTAATCGACTGCCGAATATGGTCGAGGTCGGTCAGCGCGCCGCCGGTTTCGCGGTTCAGGCCGATATATTTTGCGGTTGTCATATCGGTTCCCCCGTCTGGCCGCCGCTGTCGCCAGAGTGTTTATGCTTGTGCAGAACCTTGCCGTTTGAGGAAAGGTTGCCGCCGGTATGCGTAACATCGCCTTTCATCGTTCCGCCCTTTGTGACTTCCAGCTGCGCAGTTTTAAGCAGCGTTGAGCATTCCACTTCTGGCGAGTCGAACAGGATTTTTACCGCCGCTTTGATGGT
Source organism: Pantoea hericii (assembly GCF_014155795.1). Taxonomy (NCBI): domain Bacteria; kingdom Pseudomonadati; phylum Pseudomonadota; class Gammaproteobacteria; order Enterobacterales; family Erwiniaceae; genus Pantoea; species Pantoea hericii. Next base: position 31,137 of record NZ_SCKV01000010.1, on the reverse strand, counting down.
TGCCGTCTGTATGCCGGTTGCGGTCAGTGCGCCGTTTTCCGGCTCGTACTCGATCACCGCGCCGTCAGGAAATGACCAGTGCAGCGCATCGGCCGAGGCCGACGGAGCCGGGTTGTCATCAGAGAAAATACCCGGCAGCACAAAGCCGGTATCGAGTTCGCCGCCGAGGCACAGCACAAGCACCTGCTCACCCACTGACGGCGCATTCCAGGAGCGGGTTTTACCCGCGCGGGCGCTCAGCCAGTGCAGCCAGCCGGTTGTGTTTTTTCCCGTATCGACACGGCACAGCCCGCCGTCCAGATTGACGGCGGACACGGTTCCGATGCGGATCAGGTTGCGCAGCAGGCGCTGAATTTCTGCAAGTTGTTCGTTCATGGGCAGATGATGTAGGCCAGCTTGCCTTATAACAATCTCCCGATGTTGTGCTATCGTTCAGCAAACAAACCAGCAGAAAACTAGTCATGGAAAAGATAAAGAAACTGGAGTTTTACGAAAAACTTTATTATCAGGCAGGTGATATACAGGAAAAGTTACATGCGCGGGTACAGGGTGTTTTTGCTTTCGCCTTGATTATAGCGTCCGCGATTCATTATGTTATTAAAAACTTAATTACCGAGGTTAACTTAATCTTAACTATCGCCGTTATAGTTTTCATGGCTATTAGTGGCTGTTTATTAATATATTCTATATTTCATCTAACTAAAGCTTTCTGGGGGAATAAGTATGCAATTATTACCACCCCGAAAGACTTGGATGAATATTATGACCAGCTTGTAGATGCTAAATATAAACAAGAAGCCTATAATGCCGCATATCCGCAAAGCAAAGTTGATGTTATAGATCCTGAAAAAATGACTGCGGATTTTTATTACGATAAAATGCGTGAGGTTTCTACTGTTAACATGGATATAAATAATAATAGGCAGGAAAACATCCATCTTTCTGTTCAGGGTATGCTTTGGTCTCTTGCACCATTTGCTATAGGGCTTGCATTATTCCTTGCTGCTAATCTTGACTCCTCGGCACCAAGAAATAATCATTCACCTGAAACCAAGTATGTTATCGTTAATAATCCAATCAAGATTTAATTGAGGCATGTATGGCTAAGCAACCGGCTCCTCCTCCGCCAAAGTTACCTGCACCTCCGCCCACTCGCTATGTGCGCGATCACGGCGACAATAAAAATCCGCAGAACCCTAGAAACCCTAATCGGCAGGGGTAAAAAAAACCAGCTTCGGCTGGTTTTTCATTGTATTGCACGAATGATTTCTTCTTCTATTAACTGCAAATCTTCAGCATTTACTCCCAGCAGAGGGCGAGCCTCGTACTGCACCTCTTTACCTTTACGTGATGGCCGGTCGCGCAGCCCGTAATGATGCACGCGGGCCATGCGCTGCACGTTACCCGCAAACTCAATCACGGCTTCATTGGAGCTGGCCTGCGTTTTCATGTACTTAGCCGTGCGCAGCTTTGCGAACATCTCGCGCTTTATCCGGCCCTTTTTGCTGCGCACCGGCTGCGTTTTACGGGGCTTAAACGGCATGCCGTCAGGCGCCTGCTGCCGCTTGATGTTCTGCTGCTGACTCGCACGCAGCTTGCGGCCAATGCTGCGCGCCATTTCTTTACGCGCCGGGGCTGACAGGCTGCTGATAAGCGCCTCCAGCCTGTCGTTTACCAGCTGCAGCCCGCTCATGTCTGCCACTCGCTGACCAGTTCGCCTTTAACGTAAAGCTGCACCGGCCGGGCGTCATTCTCCGGCAACGGGTTCTCGCCGACGTGCGTCACGTGCAGCCCGTCCTCTGCCTGCTTCACGATCACGCGCTCGCTCAGCTGCAGCTCAATGCTGATATCGCTGGCCGTGTCGCTGATAACGTCAGCCTGAAAGGTAAAGCCCGTCCGGCGCTTTTCCTCGGTTGCCATAATGTCGGGCTCATTGGTTCGCAGCCATGCCAGCAGCGGCACGATCAGCAGGTCGATATTACCGGCGTAGTCGGTAATAACCATGTTGAGCCGGTACTGGTATTCAAACGACAGCGAGCTGGCAAGCGTCGAGACGATGCGCCCGCTGTCGATAAACACGTTCAGCGCGTCAGGGTTTCGCTGCAGCTCCGGTACGCTGTCGGTCAGCGCCTGGCGTAATTGTTGTGGTTTCAGCATCGTGTTGTTCCTGGCAGTCTTTGATGATTTCGACCTGCAGCCCGCAGGCGGCGAGTGCGGCCTCAAGCTGGCGATTATCCGCCGCCAGATCGCCCGCCGTTTTAAGGCTGTTTCCCGGCACCGGGCAGCTTGTCACGCGCGGACACCCAATCCAGATAATCTCTGGCGCTGCTGAAGGCCGGGCGGGTGTGCAGCCGGATAACATCGTCAGGCAGAGCAGCAGCAGACCAGTCACGCAGTATCGGATTCGCATCGGTTTCTCTCTGTATGGTCATTTCACGGTTAAGCGCGGCCGTGCTGGCGCGCCCCTGCATCAGCCTCAGTTCGGCCTCACGCTTCTGGCTGGCTCTCGCATCGGCATCCAGCCGGGCTATTGCCCTGTCGCGGCTCTCGATACCTGTTGACAGCGTGCCGATAATGCGCTGCGCGCTGGTCAGGTCGTCTTTGGCTTCTTTCCACTGCCAGCCGGTTACGCCCAGCGCCAGCAGAGCCACGGCCAGAATCAGCGCTATCAGGCGCGTCATGTTGCACCCCGCAGGCAGTAGGCTGTCTCATTCGCGCGGCGGTTTTCCAGCCCGTGATTTCTCACGCCCTTAACGAATACCCAGCGCCGCAGCTCATCACAGGCATCAAGCCAGTGCTGCAGCCTGATGTAACGGGCAAAGGTCGAGCTGCAGGCCGCGCGCACGCCGACGTTAAAGGCGAACGACACGGCCGTGTCATAGACCGGCTGTGGCATATCGCTGCGCATACAGGCATCGATCCCGCGCTCGACGCGCATCACGTCATACACCAGATTCACCGCCGCCTGTCGCTCGCTGATCTGGCTTTGCGGCGTCACGCCCTCTGTGTGACCGATGCCGTTCGTCCAGACTCCGGCGCTGCACTGATAGGGCGAGGTGCGGCACCCCTCAGCGTTGGCGATGAGCGCCAGTCCCGCCTCGGACGTTTTCAGGGTTTTGAACTGTGGCAGCAGCGCGGCAATCGCCAGCACGGCCACCACGGCGCAGCGTTTAACGGTTTGGCTCAAGGCTCACCCCCCGCAGGCGCTGCAGCTCGTAGGTTTTACGGCGGTAATGCCAGTTGATAAAGAACGTCGCCACGTTAGTAATGAGCGTGATAACGGCCACGCCGGAACCGACCATAAAGGCGATATCCTGTGGCGTATGACGCCCGAACCACATCAGGATGAGGCCAATCAGGTAGTTGATCACAGAGCTGATTTTTTCCATTTTCAGTCCCACAGGTTGACGGTTTCACCTGCTGAAGAGTCAGGCAGATCGGGCAGCGTTACCTCACAGCCGTGCGGCAGCACCGGACCGCTTTCGGCAAGGCCCGGATTAGCCGCGTAAACCAGCTCGACGGCCTGCCCGGTTCGCCCGTAATAGCGCTGGCAGATTTCGTCAACGGTATCGCCCTGCTGTGCGTAAATGTTCATCAGAGCAGATCCACAATGCAGCCAGGCTTATCGGCGATTCGGCTGATACTGAATCGCGCGTCGCGCCAGTACTCGTCGGCGCTCGCCTCAATTTCGCCCGCCTTTTTCGTGCCGCTGGCGTCATAGCCGCGATAGCGCTCAACGATGGTGGCGGCGGTCAGCGCGCTGACGGCGGCAAGGTAGGCCGTAACCTTTTCGCTCTCGCCGTCGAGCGATTCGGCAGGCACGTCGGCCAGCATCTTAAAGCCCTCCGCCATCTGCGCGGCGCGCCAGTCGTACAGCTCGGCGTTCACTTCTGAAATCGCCGTCTTCACGGCCAGACGCAGGCGCTGCGCCGTGACCGTTCCCTCATAGCGCAGCGAATCGCGCAGCTGCTGCAGGTCAATGTCAGGCCAGAAAAACGTATTCTTTACCGGCGGCTCGGCAGCGTCTGCCGGTCGCGGGGCGGGGATAACAACCGTGTTATTCATAATCGGCCTTTGAAATAGGTGGGCGGTGGAGGACGGCGCAGACACTGAAAGTGCATTGCCGTCCTGCCGCCCGTGCGCGGGGTCGCGTTCGGTCAGCGGCTGGCGATGGCCTGCTTTTTCATCGCCGTTCCCAGCCGCTCAATGTCTTTTTTGACGCCGCAGCTGTCGTGCAGCTGATGCGCCCTTGCAAGGTGGGTCATCGCCTCCGAAGCCCTGCCCGCATCGCGAAGCACATACCCGGTTATCTTGTGCAGCTTGGCGCGCACCTGATCGGGCATGTCTTCGGACTCCGTCATCGCAATGGTTGCAAGCAGCGGGTCAACATCGACCGGCGCTTTTGCCGTCCAGGCGCGCGTTGCCGCGCTGGCGACTTCCTCGGCCAGCAGATAGGGCAGGCTGGCGCGCTTGAAGCCGTCAGGCGAGACAAGGCCGTGCGTGAGCGCGTACCGGGCAATCTCCAGCGCGCCGGGCACGTCACCCGCATCAAGCCGCCAGATCATGACGGTCATCAGCACGGCATCCTGTGCGCCTTTGCCTTTCTCCAGCACGCCGGACACCCACGGCAGGTACTCAGGCAGCAGCTGACGCTTCATTTCCGCCTTGCGCTCGTTCGAGTGCACTTTCTTCAGGCGGCGCTTGTCGTCGTTGAGCTTGATGAGCATCTGCTCATAGCCGCTGGCGTGACGCAGCGGGTTGTCGGCGTTCTGCGAGGCTTCAATAGCCTGCTGGCGCATGCGGTGACGTCGGGCAGGGCTTAACATGCGTTACGCCTCCGGGTTTACTACTGCCGCTGCTTCCTGCGTTGTGGCTGCAGGTTCAGCGAACACACCGACTTCGATGTTTTCAACCAGGCAACCGGCCGCGTAATCCTCGATCACGTAGTCCTCGTTAATTGACTCGTAGTTTTCGATGCGGTCGCGCTTCGGCACTTCGTCAATCAGGCGGCGGTGCGTGCCTTCCTGCCAGTAAATCGACAGGTTATCGGTGCGGGTAATAAACATCGCGTCGGCCGGGAAGTACGGCACGCGCACCGCTGGCAGACCGCCGATGCGTTTCTGACTGATAATGACGTCAGCGGCCAGCTGCTCGGTATTGGCCTGCGACTGGTTGACGATCGGGAAGTATTTATCAGCCAGCAGCTGACGGCCCACGATAACAACCAGCTCCGGGTCTTCCTGATACCACGGCTCGATCAGGGTGTTGGTGGCATCCATCACCAGCGCGTCGAGGCTGGCATAATCGCCGTTTTTGCCGACGCGGATTTTTTCAGAAACGACAGTGCCGTCTTCCTCGGTGATTTTGCTCATCACGCGCGCCGGTGCATCGTTGCGGTACTTCTGCAGCCAGCCCACGGCCACGTCCTGCAGCATCGGGAACTTCGCACGGTTCGAGGTTTTGGCGCGGGTCACGCCGTTGAAGCCGATCATGATGCGGTCAAGCGCCTGGCGCTTCACGATGGCGTCACGCAGACGGGCCTGAAAATCTTCATAACGCGCCCATAGGTCGAGGGTGTTATAGCGGATATGAAAGTCGTAGTTGACCTGCACACACTCATAGCCCTGCTTATCCAGCGCGGCAAAGTCAGCGGTTTCGCGCTCGTCGCCGCCTGCTGTGTCGGTCACGCTGGCAATCGAGCCGGACACGCCGATCCCGATTTTCTCGCCCTTCATTTCGGACACCGGCACGATGTTGATGCGGGTCAGGAAGTCGGAAGACTCCTGCACGCGGTTCATCAGGGTCTGCGTGACCGTCGGCTCAACGGTAAATTTCTTGTTCATGTCGTCGGTTTCGACGCCGTTCAGCTCGGCGAGGCGGGTCATGAACTGGTTAAACTTAAAGCGGGTATTCTTGCGCATTGGCGTTCCTGTTTATCTCTGTGTTGGGGTTTAACGTTCAGGCAACGCCTGATTAGCAGTCGGTCTGCGCGCCGGACTTCGGATCGCTGCCGGTTGCCGCCGGGCGGCGGTTAAAGCTGCCGTCGGTCTGCGAAAGCTGGCCCTGCAGCGCAGCGAATGCGGCGCGGTCTTCCCCGGCCTGCTGCTCGATGGCCTCCAGACGTGCGGTGACGGATTGCTCCAGCGCCGACAGCTCCTGCGTCTGGCTCTCCGCGTTCAGCTGCACCTGCTCGGCGACGGCCGTTACTGCCGCGCTGACGTCGGCGAACTGTTCGCCATCGGTTTTCTTTTTCGCGGAGAACATCGCCGATATACGCGCCAGCAGGGACGGTGACGGCTCGGCCACTTCCTCAAACTCGATCACGGTTTCCTCAGCGGCGGTAAAGAGGTTGCCTTTGTCCAGCTTGCGGGACGCCAGCGGATTAACTTTGGCCGTGGCGCTGAAGCTCAAAATCTCCGTGCCGAGGCTTGCCGGGTCATCGGTGACGGCCAGGCCGACGAGATAGGCCTCGCCCGTGTCGGCGAACTCCGGGTTAACTTCAATGGAGGTGTAGATTTTCTGGCGCGCTTTGGTCAGCTCGACCAGCTCAGGCGTCGGATCAATCCAGCCGAACAGCGCCAGCTTGCCCTTGAGCGGGCCGTCGCCGATTTCTTCCGCCTCTATGGCGGTCACGTCGCCAAAGCGGCGGAAGGTGCTGTCAGCGGCATAGCCCCGGATGTGCTCCATGTTGATGCGTGCGCCGTACATTTCCGGGCTGTAGTTTTTCGCCATCTGCGAAATCCAGTCGCGGGAAATGACACGGCCGTCAGTGGTTGCGCCTTCAACGGCGATACGAAAACGCTTTGCTTTGATTGCTGCCATTAATCAGGCTCCGGTCAGGTGTTGGGTCGGTTCGGGGCCAGTTTCCCCGTCGCCACCCAATCCCTCAACGAATGCCAGCCCGCTGATGCATCAGCAAACAGGGACAGCAGGCGCGCCATTTTCGGCACCGGTAGCCTTGCCGGTATGAACATGACACCGACAACCATCATCAGCGATCCGCGCCGTCAGGCCGCGCTGCTTTACTGGCAGGGTTATTCCGTGCGCCAGATTGCGGAGACGCTCGGACAGAAAACGCCAACCGTGCAGAGCTGGAAGCTGCGCGACGCGTGGGACAACGTTGCGCCCATCAGTCGCGTTGAATCCAGCATGGAAGCCCGGCTGATTCAGCTCATCATGAAAGAGGTAAAGGGGAATGGTGATTACAAAGAGATAGACGCGCTCGGCCGTCAGATTGAGCGCCTTGCCCGCGTTGAGCGCTACCGCAGCAGCGGCAACGAGGCCGACCTAAACCCCAACGTGCGCAACCGCAACAAAGGCGAGCGCCAGCCGGTTGTTAAAAATGAGTTCAGCGAAGAACAGACGGATAAGCTGACCGGCGTGTTTATGGATAACTGCTTTGAGTATCAGCTCAACTGGCATAAAGCCGGGCTGACTCACCGCATCCGCAATATCCTGAAGTCCCGCCAGATTGGCGCAACGTTCTACTTTGCCCGCGAGGCGCTGATCGATGCGCTGACCACCGGGCGTAATCAGATATTCCTTTCAGCCAGTAAAGCGCAGGCGCACGTCTTTAAAAACTACATCATTGACTTTGCCCGCCAGGCTGACGTTGACCTGAAAGGCGATCCCATTGTGCTGCCGAACGGGGCGCGTCTGATATTCCTCGGCACGAACGTGCGCACCGCGCAGAGCTACACCGGCAACCTCTATCTGGACGAATATTTCTGGATCCCGAAATTCCAGGAGCTGCGCAAAGTCGCCAGCGGCATGTCGCTGCACAAGAAATGGCGCACAACGTACTTTTCCACGCCGTCGGCTCTGTCGCACAGCGCTTATCCGTTCTGGTCAGGCGAGCTGTTTAACAAGGGGCGGCGCAGCAAAGATGATCGCATTGAAATAGACCTGTCGCATTCACACCTGGCGAAGGGCGCGCTGTGCGGTGACGGCCAGTGGCGGCAGATTGTCACGGTTGAGGATGCGCTGACCGGCGGCTGCAACCTGTTCGACATTGACCAGCTGCAGCTTGAATACAGCCCGGCGGAATATCAGAACCTGCTGATGTGTGAGTTTGTCGACGACGAGGCGAGCGTGTTCCCATTCGCCGAGCTGCAGAGCTGCATGATCGACAGTCTGGAAGAGTGGGAAGACTTTAACCCGTACCTGCCGCGCCCGTTTTCATTCCGGCCGGTCTGGATCGGGTATGACCCGTCGCACACCGGCGACAGCGCAGGCTGTGCGGTTATCGCGCCGCCGCTCGTTGCTGGCGGTAAGTTCCGCGTGCTGGAGCGCCACCAGTGGCGGGGCATGGACTTTGCCGCGCAGGCGAAATCTATCGAGGACTTAACGAAAAAATACACCGTGGAATATATCGGCGTGGATGCCACCGGCATAGGGCAGGGGGTTTTTCAGCTGGTACGCCAGTTTTACCCGGCCGCTCGTGAGATCAAATACTCGCCCGAAGTGAAAACGGCAATGGTGCTGAAGGCGAAAGACACCATCAGCAGCGGGCGGCTTGAGTATGACGCCGGGGCGACGGATATCACGCAGTCGTTTATGGCTATCCGCAAAACCATGACGGCCAGCGGCAACCGCTCAACCTATGAGGCGAGCCGCAGCGAAGAGGCCAGCCACGCCGACGTCGCCTGGGCCATCATGCACGCACTGTTAAACGAACCGCTTACCGCAGCCAGCGGCGGCGCTAACCCCTCTATTCTGGAATTTTACTGATGAGCAAACGCAGAGGCCGCAAGGCTTACACCGCCACCGCGCAGCCGGTACAGGCAACCGCACCGCAGCAGCACTCCGAGGCGTTTACCTTTGGCGATCCGACGCCGGTCATGGATAAGCGCGACATTCTGGATTACGCCGAGTGCATCGGTAACGGGCGCTGGTTTGAGCCGCCGGTCAGCTTTAACGGCCTGGCGAAAAGCCTGCGCGCGGCCGTGCATCACAGCTCGCCGATTTATGTGAAGCGCAACATTCTGGCATCAACATTCATCCCGCACCCGATGATGAGTCAGCAGGAGTTCAGCAAGTTTGCGCTGGATTATCTGGTCTTCGGTAACGCCTTTGCCGAGCTGCGCCGTAATGGTCTGGGTAAGCCGCTGCGCCTTGAAACCACTCCGGCCAAATTTACCCGCAGGGGTGTTAAGGATGGCGTTTACTGGTTTGTGAATGACTGGAAGGAGCCGCACGAATTTTCGGCCGGCAGCGTATTTCACCTGCTGGAGCCGGATATCAATCAGGAGCTGTACGGCCTGCCGGAATACCTCAGCGCGCTTAATTCTGCCTGGCTGAATGAGGCGGCTACGCTGTTCCGCCGCAAGTATTATCAAAACGGCGCGCACGCCGGTTATATCCTTTATATGACCGATGCGGCGCAGAGCAGCAGCGACGTTGACCGGATGCGCCAGGCGATGCGCGACACAAAAGGGCTGGGTAACTTCCGCAACCTGTTTATGTACGCACCGAACGGTAAGCCTGACGGCATTAAGATCCTGCCGCTCAGTGAAGTGGCGACGAAAGACGATTTCTTTAACATCAAGAAGGCCAGCCGCGACGACCTGCTAAGCGCACACCGCGTGCCGCCGCAGATGATGGGGATTATCCCGGACAACTCAGGCGGATTCGGGGATGCGGTAAAAGCGTCACAGGTGTTTGTGCGTAACGAACTGACACCACTGCAGGAGCGCTTAAAGGAAATAAATGATTGGATGGAACTAGAGGTGATATCTTTTAAAAACTATGTCCTTTAATAAAGAGCAGGCCATTGTAGCCTGCTTATTTTAAGCCGACATATCAAACTGTTGCGTAGTACCAAGATGTTCAAATATCTTTATTGATGTAACTTTTCCGGAAGATATTCTATTTAAAAACCTAAGAATTTGATGCGGATCATCAATGACTGCTGTTCTTTTTATTATAAACCCTTCAAGATTTTTTAAGCTATATTTTTGTGATGAGTTCTCTAAAGCACTAAGCATCTCTCTGCTTAATGCTGATTTTGAACCATCTCCTCTACATACCACAGCATAGTTGAAATCAAGAGATATGAACTCTTCTCTTGTCATCGCAGGGAGATACTTTCTTATGAAATGATAAAGTGTTGTTATCCCCTCATGGATTTTTAACCTAATATCTTCCTTGTGTGACTTCCCTTCTTTGAATTCAATAAAGTACAACTTATTGTTGCTATAGAAAAGAGCGTCAGGAGATTTCTCCTTTATCTGTTTTTTATAAATATTAGAGCAATTAAGGACTTTATCGAAATTGAAGCCGACAAAATCACTAATTATAAAATCGCGATCTCCTGAGTCGTTGTAGCTTAAAGCCTGCACATCACAAAGTGCATTATTATAAACTTCTAACAATTTATCAAAGAGCTCCTTCTCTTTAGAAATCATCTAAATCCTCCTGATTTAACTCTCTTAATGGAGATGCTAACAAATCAATGGCATGTGAAACATTATCAGTAATATCGACAAAGTAAGTATAATCTTCGTCAGGGAATCTTTCAGTAAGATAGAAATGGTTTTCAATAGCGAATCTATCACTATAGTGTTTCAATGCATCGATTATATATGGGCTGTGCGTAGTTATGATTATATCCACACCTAAAGAAACCAATTCACATATTATTTCAGCATAAAATATTTGCCATTTTGGGTGCAGGTTCACTTCAGGCTCATCAATGATTAACAATGAGTTTTCAGCTGCAGAACCACACTTTATAAGCATATCTAACATGCCAAGAGATTTGATTCCAGAAGCAATATTACCTGAGGTTATTTTGTAGCCTTTTTTCTCCAGATAAAAATCATTCTGTTCGATATCATAGACAACCTCACCACGAAACGTGGAATTTATTTTGTTTGATAGCTTTGATGATTCGTTATGGAAAGTGCCATCATCAAATATACTTACATGCCCAAAAACGTTATAAACAGATTCACTGAGCTTTGTAGATAGATCTTTTACGTGCAAAGGAACTGTTAAACGCCCAGGCTCCACATTCCCATCAAAAAGCGTTTTTGCATACCTGATGAGATTATGAAACTGCATGACACTTGGCGAATCGACATAAGTAGAATCTGCATATCCTAAACCATCTGCATATTTGAACTGTGAAATACCATCTTTAGTCCAAGATATATCAATCAAAGGACTTGCGCCATCAATCACTTCGATTGATGCCTTGCTTTGATTTGCATTACCTTTCTGAATTATTTCTCCACGAAATTCAGAAAAGAAAGCCTTTCTTAAAGCGCGATTTATAGCCGACAATTCATCATCAGGCTCTTTCATAATCTGCAGGATTTTTTCTATCTCTTCCCTTGCAGATTCAGCTAGTAAATTAGATAGCATCCCGGTATTAGCCAAATGTTCTATGTATCGTTCTCTTTCATAGATTGTTTTGGCAACATCCAAGCGTAACGATGTATAAAATTTTCGAGGGTTGAATAAATCCCTAATTTCTGGTGATTCAGAGATATTAATTCGTCTTCTTAAGTTGAAGTAAATTTTTTCAACAATCGAAGTTATTCTTTCTTCTTTATCTTCTTCAATGTCTTCCTCATAACGAGAAATAGCTTTAATCATTGAGAAAAGAATTTTACCAACAGTACTCTTGCCAGTGTCATTTTCCCCGGTGATTACGGTAAGGCCACCAATAGCCACATCTGCCTGTGAAATTGTTCCAAAATTATTAATTTTAATACGCATATTCAATTCACTCTCGCGTAAGCATCCCATCTATGCACACTTTAGCATATGTTTGCAGCTGTGTTTATGCGAATGTGCGTCGTCAGGTTAGCAACTCTGGGGGCCCGCGCGCAATGCTATCCCCGCCACGCCTGCCCGCTTTGTGCATCGCTTTTAATGCAGTTGCATGTACCTCGCAAAACAGCGCCATCACTGGCGCTGCAGGGTGTTTCAGTGCTTCAGAAATCAATGCAGATCCATGCATGTTATGCACGCATGACTCATTTACGGGTTACAGCACCCGTAAAATCGGAGGAAGCAGCGCTTCCATAGCTCAACTGATGTAGATAAACGATGCCTTCACGAAGGGAAACAGGGCGCGGTAACTCGAACATAAAAACAAAATCGTAAGTCCTTCCGAGCCAGAATCCTCCGCCAGCCTCTTTAGGACGCTGAAAGAATACCCAGCCGCCGGAATGGAAGTAATCAAGGTAATCCCCACGATAAACTATCTGGTAATTAGGGTCTTTTCCGCCCATTTTCTAACGCCTCGCAATGCTCGTTGTTCAACCGTGCCACTGCCAAATCAAGATGTTGGCATTAACCCGGTTATCAATGCAGCCAGCTGTCATCTTCCCAGACGTTCTGTAGAAGGTCATTTATCCTGCGCCGGTCTTCGTCAACTTTTACACCAGGCATTTCAATTTTGGTGTAACTACCATGTCGCACTTGCACCACCGCATCAGGAAACAGCGCAGTTACACGTTTACTCACTTCTTCCCGGAAAGCATCTGCCACCGACTGACTGATTTTCTGATTCTTATCGAGCATGATTTCAATGCGCATATCAACCCCTAGTCGGCAGCGTAAAAGATTTCCTCGCCAGCATCCTGGTGAGTCTCCGAGTTTGCCAATTCGGCAATAATGGTGAGTGCCAGTTTCAGGTCTGACGGCTTACAGTTTGCGATTAACGAAACCTCTGCAATGAACTGCACGCACGCCATTTTTTTATGTATTTGGTTTGATTCCTGAACCGTCATTTTCCCTCCCCCAACTAAACTGTGTATTTATACAGTAGCATAGCACTTATAAGTTGAGAAATGAAAAATATTTGGCTGATTTGTTTTTTATCTCATTGATATGCAACAGTTAAATCTAAGGGTTTTTTTAGAATCACTTGCTCATAAATCGTGGTCATCAGAACGACGGTCACCTGATTTCGTTACCCTAATGCAGGAATTACGGCCTTTTTTTACGGTTTTTTTCTGCTAATCGATTAAATCTTTCTAATACGAAAGTCTTTTTCGGCTCCAGTTTTGGGCGGGCCAGTTCTCCATTAGGTAAGCTGCGGAAGACTTGACCAGCGATTATCGTCTGCGTTCCGCCAATCAGACGCACGGCCATTCCGCGGCTGATGGTTTCACCGCTTGAATCTCTCACCTGCGCTATTACGTTGTCGCACGCAGCTTCGATTTTGTCCGACCGCCTGAGTTTGAGATGCCGCTTTTCTGGTTTCTGCGACCTTATCCGGCTTAAAAGTTGTCGCCGCTCCTTTCTGCTCATGCCGTCCAGGTCGATTTTTTCGAAACTTTCCGGCGGGTTTGAATCCTCAGATCTCAAACCTCCCGTACAGTTATTGACAGAACTCCGAGAGGACGCGGACGCGCCCTTAAATTCAAAAGCCAAATCAACAGCGCGTTTCGGGACAATCTTCCATTGCATCAGGCGGGTTAAGATCGGTGTGTCGTCGCCAACTTCAGTTGCGTAAACACCCTTGATACGCACGGTTTCCTCTCCGTATTCATTCATGTCTTTGCTTGCCTGATACCAGGTGCGCACAGCAAGCTCGTCGCGACGCACAAACGGGCCACCCTGCGCATTAACGTATCCGGCCCAGTCTCCTGCGTCGGCTGCGTCATGCGCGGCAGCAAACTCAACGCTCAGGCCGTGCGCGGTTTCGCTGTCTGCCATGCGGCGCAGCTCGCGGTAAACCGTGACCGGCGCACCGCCCACAAACTGAAATTGGCGGATGTGCCAGCGTGCCGCCCAGGCAGAAACTGCCGAGGCGGTTTCCTTAAGGTCTTTGCCGCTTTCGTCGTCTGTCTCACCATCCAGCGCATAGCCGTCGATATTTTTGGAAATGTATTTAGCAACATAACCTGTTGCGCTGCCTTTCTCCGGGTCGATAGCTTCGGCATGAAAGCGGGCCTTACGGGCCTTGTCGGTCGTCAGCTCGCTGCTGTCTTCCTGCCAGGCGTAGTCGCGCACAATCTCGCGCACACACTCAGCCTGCTCCGGGCGCATAAACATGAGCATGTGCCAGTGCGGGGTCGCATCGTGATGAGGCTCAGCAACGCGGATCCCGAAGATGCGGATTTCTTCGCGGTGCAGTTTGGCGCGGATTTTCTGCCAGACACTGCAGAGATAACGCTGCGTGTCGGCCGGGCTGGCACCATTCCATTTGCGGTTACGATGCCCTGTTTTGATTGTGGCGTGATAGCGCGCCGGGGCGGTAAGCGTATAAAACTCGCCGATAAAGCCCATTTCATTGCAGATGTTTTCGAAGCCACGAATGCGGGTCATCAGCTCGCAGCGGCGGATCGCCGGGTTGGCCACGCTGCCATCGTATTTCTCGATCAGGCTGATGCGGTTGCCTTCCTCGTCTTCCAGCTCCATTCCTTTCAGAAATTCACGGGTGCGGCGCTTCTGCTCGCGCCATTCTGAAACGGTCATGCTGCTGGCGTAGGGGGTATGCTTTTTACTGACGTTAGCCAAGGCGATCTGAAGGTGTTCACGCCATGATGCTGCCACGCGGCGCAGACGGCCTTTCCACCATTTTTCCGTCTGCATACGCATGATCGCCGGGGTAGCGTCCTCCGGGTCAAACAGCCGGGACGTGACTTTATCCCACAATGGAGGCGTCTGGCTCAGCTCGCGGGTGATGGTGGCAGCCGTCATGTATATACGGTGCGTGTATTTGTAGTCTGACTCGTCACTGGCCTGCGCGTGTGCCTGTACCAGCTCGGCGAGAATGAAATTAGCCACATCCCCGGCCAGCAAATCGACATCGGCGCGGGCCATATCCGGCAGTCGGTTGAAGCGGCGCATCAGCTCCCATAGCTGACCACCTGCGCGGGCCGCGCCATCCTGTTTAGTGGCATTACCTGCCAGCAGGTTAAACGTGCCGTGACTCATTTCACCGAGGCGATATTGAGCGTTAACGGTTTCAACGCGTGGCAATGTGCGCTCAACGAAAGTTTTCGTTAAGTACGCATTGGCACGATCAATACCCTGTGTTTTTTCTAACTCACTAACCCGACGCTTTACATCAATCTGAATCAGCGTCGGCTGCTTTTCGAGTAGTTCCTGCGCACGCACTAAAGCCGCAATCATCTGACTGCGGCTGTGCATTTCCTCATAGGTTGCGTATGGGCTGGCAATGGCTTCCCGTGGAGCATTCCACGGGTAAGCGTATTCCTGAATCATCGAGACGCCTGCACTTCTGCAGACCAGTCCGCGGCTGCGGCCGGATCAAAGCCAGACCACGCAGGCCCGACTGCGGGAAGGCGCACGGCGATGATTTCTGATGCACGCTTGCTTTTACCTGCGGCAACGCCAACCGAACGGGCTACGCTGATGCTGGTGATATCGAAAGCGCGCAGAATGCTGCGGGTGTAGAGGGTGTCGCTGTTAGAAACCACAACCGGGCAGCGCTCCGAGACGTCAAGCAACATGCTGACCAGATCGTGATGTTCATCTTTGTCAAAACCTGCAGAGTGATATTCCGCGAATGTACCGTCATAAGGTGGATCGCAGTACACCACATCGCCAGCTTTAGTCAGGCGCAGCGTTTCGCGGAAGTCAGCGCAGATGAACGTCGCGCGCTGCGCTTTCTTCGCAAATGTTTCTATCTCAGCCAGTGGGAAATACGGCTCTGCGTAGTTACCAAACGGGATGTTAAATTCACCACGTTTGTTATAGCGGCAAAGACCGCGATAGCCATTGCGGTTCAGGTACAGGAAATAAGCGGCACGCTCAAGAAGAGGCAACGCAGGGTTGTGATTAAACGCCTCACGGACGGCGTAATAGCTCTCACCGGTCACGTTCTGATTAAACAGGCTGGCCGCAATAACGATAAACGGACGGGTGTGCTCTTTAATCTGGCGATAGAGGTTAATGAGATCAGGGTTTATATCCGCAACCAGATAGGCCGGGTAATCAGTGTTCATCATTACTGCGCAGGAACCGGCGAAGGGTTCGACCAGGCGATCACCTTCAGGCAGGTGCGTCAGCAACTCCGGCATAACGCGGGACTTGTTGCCCGCCCACTTTAGGATCGTGCTCATAACGCACCGCCTTTTGATGCTTTAGCGCGCAGCTCGGTCATGTCCTGACAGCTGACACAGCGAGTTACGCCACGCACCGCGCGGCGACGCTGTTCCGGGATTGGGGCATCGCAGTCTTCGCAGAAGGATGCCGCCACGCCGACCGGGCGATTAACCACGCTGGCGATGTTGCGCGCCAGCAGCTCATCGGCGCGCTGCTGCGCCATGTCGATTGAGTCGGCCATCAGTGCAACTCCTGCGCCTGGTTCTCAAAGCGCTCGGCCTCTTTGTCCAGCAGTTCGATAATTTCTACTGCAGACATTTCTTTTTGGCGGGCATGAATTGCCAGTGCGGCCAGGCGGATTGAAACTGACAGCGCATCATCAGAACGCTGCTCGGTTTTGGCCTTACTCAGCATGGCGCTAAGTGCATCGTCATAAGCTTTAAAATTATGGGTCTGGATATTTCGCATGTTTCTTTCTCCTGAATTTGGGCAAAAGAATGCCCGGCGGGTTAACGCCATTTATTTACATCGGGTTATTTAGTTAGAAAGGGTCATTCGCTTTGGAAATAAACTCACGACTGCTTTTAAATGATTCATTGCACAAATAAGCGCCTTTCTTTCATCAGTAGTCAGTTCACTAAAATCAGCTTCGTGCCTGTCTTTACCGATGTTAGCCAGGAAAAGAATTGCGCTCAGTGCGCGCTTGTTGTCCCGGTAATTACTGTCTGTCACATCGCGCATTTCAGAGAAAAAACGAGCCATATCCTTTTCACAGTTACCGCCCATCAGTTGCGCGCGAATTAAGGCAACGTGATTCAGCGCCGAAACCCGCTGACCTGCAGTAAGCTCGACCAGCATTGAATCGCCTTCGATAGCCATGATTCACCTCTTTTCTCTTTTGCCTCTTCCTGCTGGCTTAATACCGGATGCCAGCGCCTGCCGTTCTCGCCCATAATCCAGCCATTTCCATAAGACATTGACGGACTTTGACGCTTGAGGTGTGCTGCAAATGAAATCATCGCGCGCCCTCAGCTAATGCCAATCGAAGCACCCAGCCCGCTGATAGCGTCAACGGTTGATGCTAAAGTCGGGTTAGAGTGAACGCGGTTCTGCACGGCCAGTGCTGCCAGCATCATGCAGCGAATGCCGGTATTTGCGGCTTCCAGAATACTGCGTCGGCATGTTGCAGTTATCCGCTCCGGGTTTGCAGCGCTGGCGGCCATGCTTCCGACTTCAGCGGTAGCCTTCAGCACGTAGGACGGAAACTTATCTTTTGCCAGCTCATTAACCGGTACGCATGGCAGGCACTGCAACTGCGCTAACATTCCATCCATCAGCGTGGCATCTTCGGTCAGGTCGGTAAGTAACAGTACTTCTGGAGCGGTCAGTTGATGCAACTGATCCGGGTTGAGCTTGTTACGCAAAGTTTGCACTTTCATGCCTGCACGCTGCGCCAGCTCAGCCATGTTGTGCGTAAGTGCGAACTTGCGGCAGGCGTCGTCATAGTGGTTATGGGTGGAAGTCTTAAAATCAAACATGGCCATTCCTTTGCTCAACTTAAATAATTAAGTTCTTACGCTGCGATGTAGCGGCAATTTACACCTTGAGCGAGCAAACGCGCGCGAAAGGCAACCATGTTGATGCGAGCGGCACCACCAATTTTTTTCCGGGGCATAACAAGCAGATCACCGTCTTCAACCATCTGTTTCACGGTACGAAGGCTGTAGCCATAAGCCTGCGCGAACTGCTCATAGGTCATCAGATCGGGGCCGCTAGGTATTGTAATTTGATTGGTCATCGGGGATTATCTCCAGTTGGTAGCTTTTGTAGTGCATTGGCGTGCATTTTGGCTTACGGGGTGAATGATTTGATCCAAATGAGTGATTGTAAAGTAACCCTAGTGGAATATTCGAGGGAACCATGTCTAACGCTTTAGGCGATGCAAAAGAGATTTTAGAAAGAATCCTTAGTTCTTATGGTGTTAGATCAAGACCTGAGCTTGCTGAACTTTTGCAGATCCCCTTACCAACTATCAATAATTGGGTTGCAAGAAGTAGCTTGCCCGGTGACTACATTATCCAATGCGCTATAGATACTGGTGCGGACTTGAAGTGGCTAGTTTCAGGCGAGCTTGAAAATGTAAGATTTAAGGCAGCTCCGCATGGTTTTACTAAAGGTAAGGAATTGCACGAGCAGCTTTTAGCTAATGGCGGAAAGCAAGTGGTTCAGAGGATTCTGCATGCTTACGGGTTTACCATGCAGAAAGAGCTTGGAGACTTGTTAGGGATTCCCTCCGGCACAATGAGTGCGTGGGTTCGTCGCGACTATTTCCCTGGCGACGTTGTCATAACCTGTGCGTTGGATACAGGCGTTTCTCTAAGATGGCTTGCTACTGGCATTGGTGAAATGATTGCGCGGAACAATCGTGAACAAATCTCATCCAATGAAATTGTGACGATTGAAAAATACTCCCTCTTTAACGGTGAGCTAAACAAGACTGGCTTATGGGTATGCGACCCTAGTCTGATTGCAGAAACGGTGAATAACCCAGCTTTAGTAGAAAAGGGGAGTAATAAATGGATTGTAGATCTAGAAGTGAAAGCTATAGGTAATGGATTATGGTTGATAAATATTGATGGAGTGAATGATGTTTATGCAGTATCCCGAATTCCAGGAAACAAGATAAACATTAAAAATTCATCATCTAATTTTGATTGTAAGATAGAGGATGTTGAATGCGTCGGAATGGTTTATCTCACACTGATGGAAAATAACTAGGTCATTATGAAAATTAAAATAGCTCTCACAATTTGCTGTTTTGCTGCCTTTGCTCGCTCTGCTTGGGCTGCTCCTGAAATGTTCAAAGATTCGAAAGCCATGATGGAAGATCACAATGACTATCCACCAGAGAACGGCTCTTATAAGGTTCTGAGCATAAAACCTTTGCATGTGCAAATTTTGCCTACCATCTTCAAAGGTGACGTTGAAAGAAATATTCAATATGAGGCTAATAAAGCAGCTGTCTACGCTGTTTACCGAGTGTTGTTTCAGACTCCAGCTAATACGGTCAAAGTAACTGTGCTGCCTAGAGAATTAGATGTTCAAACCCATAAATATACACCTGCTCCTAAATACGCATTCACTTTTTCTCTTAGTAGAGAAAAAGCTTTAAAACTTTCAAGCCAATATGCAGGCATTGACAATTCAGACGATTTATTCCAGAACGATGGTTATCAGTGGGCTGAGTCATTCCGCGCTTGTTGCTATTCAGACAGAGGAAATCCCGGTTTAGCCGCATTTGTTCAAGAATTGAAAAACAGCAGGTGATTTGGTGGCAATAAAGAAACTTGTTTCTGGTGAATGGCTTGCTGATTTCTATTTAGATGGACGTGGCAGCCGACGCATTCGCAAGTCTTTTGCAACCAAAGGCGAAGCTGTAGCTTACGAAAGCTACACACGCAGTGAAGCTGAAAACAAACCGTGGATAAAGGAAAAAGAGGATCGCCGTAAGCTGAGCGAGCTTATAAAGCTTTGGGATTCTCTTCACGGGCAATCGCTTAAAGCGGTTAAGTCCCGCAAAGCTAAGCTGGATATTGTATGTAAGGGCTTAGGCGATCCGATAGCTTCCCAGCTTACAGCTAAAGATTGGGCACATTACCGTGACCAGCGCTTGCAGGGGAAAATTTCCAATGGTTATCACGATGATGAATCAAAGTGGAAAGTAAAGCCTATCACGGTTAACAGAGAACAAAACTATCTTGCCGCTGTTTTCAATGAGCTGAAGAGGTTAGGGGAATGGTCATTACCTAACCCACTGGAAGGCGTCAGGACGTTCCGGGAAGATGAAAAGGAAATGTCCTGGCTTACCCTAAAGCAGATCACTGAACTTTTGGATGGTTGCGAACTTTACGGAAAGCCAGATTTAAAGATGATATGTAAAGTTTGCTTAGCTACTGGTGCGCGCTGGACTGAGGCGGAAACATTGACCCGCTCACAGTTATCACCTAACAAACTCTCATTCTTTAAAACTAAAGGCGGGAAAAATCGAACCGTTCCGATCCCGCAGTGGCTTTATGATGAACTGAAGGGACGGCAGGGCAGAATGTTTAAGCCATGCTATCAGGACTTCAAGAAGATGCTCGCTACTACGACTATTCAGCTTATAGAAGGCCAGAAAACTCATGTGCTTCGGCACACCTTCGCCAGCCATTTTATGATGAATGGTGGCAATATTCTGGTGCTGCAAAGAATACTCGGCCACGCAAATATCCGTGAAACCATGAAGTATGCACACTTTGCTCCCGACCATTTAGAAGAAGCTGCAGCGCTTAACCCTCTGACCAGTTTAATGTCCACAAACTGACTACCCAGCTTGTACGTGCTCGCATTTGGTTGCACCAGATATAGAAGTAACTAACTGTTTTATAAATAAAATGCTTATGTATCAATGGTGCCGTGAAAAAGCGTCTTAACTAAGGTATCGCTAACGCGACATCTAAAAGTTAATAGCAAACAAGGGGTTGGCATCTGCCAGCCCCTTTTTTATGTCAGTGCCATCCTTGCAGCCTGCAGTCAACCGGCGTCCGGCCGGTGAAAATGATAAATCGCCGTATTAACCGGTCCCGCCTCTAATACGATCAGGCCATAGCGACAGCCAATAAACTCACCGCCGCACTTTTCAGCGACTCTCCGACTGGCCAGATTGTCCTCCGCCGCCAGAATTTCAATCAACCGGGTCTCCGGTCGTGAAAACCCCAGAGGGAGTAGCTTTGCCACCGCGCGGCTGGCAATTCCCTGACGCTGAACGTCACTGCGAACCCAGTAACCTATTGCGCTGGTGTCACCCGGATGGCGGGCAAAGCGTATTCCTGCGCCCCCCAGCAGCTGGTCATGCTGATCAACAATCGCAAACTCTTCCGCTTCCTCCTTCATCCGTTGCCAGTGGGTAAAGCGGATCCAGCTTTCGGCATCATGAGGCTGGTAATCGTGATGCGCCCAGACCATCCACGGGATCAGGCTGTCCAGAGAAGCATTGACCGCAGCGGTAAACGCGGAGACGTCGCTTAGCAGAAAAGGTCGAAGGGAGATGTTCAGTGGGGAGGCGTGCATAATGGACTCAGCCTGAAAATAAACAATATTCTCATTTTGCCTGCAACAGACAGAAACGCAATAAGAGCATGTGTAAACTTTATTTTACATCAAGGCGACTGTCATTAATTCATTTATTAAATTTAAATAAATGATATATATGATTTTATTTGTCATTAGGTTGGTTTATTCAGACCTGTGGTAATAAATGTGTACATGTAATCTTGCGCTATGTATTGTCTGTGATACAGTATTTGCAATCCTCAATGAGGAGCCCTTATCCGCTATATCGAGCCAAAGGATCGCCATCATGCAAAAAGACGCGCTGAACAATGTGCATATCGCCGGTGAACAGGTATTGATCACGCCTGAAGAACTGAAAGCGAAGTTTCCACTGACAACTGAACAGCAGGATCAGGTCGCGGCGTCCCGCCAGACTATCTCTGACATTATTGCCGGCCGCGATCCGCGTCTGCTGGTGGTGTGCGGACCCTGCTCGATTCACGATACCGAAGTGGCACTGGACTATGCTCGTCGTCTGCAAACGCTTTCTGAACAGCTGAAAGATCAGCTCTATATTGTGATGCGCGTCTATTTTGAAAAACCCCGAACTACCGTTGGCTGGAAAGGGCTGATCAATGATCCTTACATGGATAACTCGTTTGATATGGAAGCGGGTCTGCATATTGCGCGCCAGCTGCTGGTGAACCTGGTTGAAATGGGCTTGCCGCTGGCCACAGAAGCGCTGGATCCGAATAGCCCGCAATACCTGGGCGACTTGTTCAGCTGGTCGGCGATTGGCGCACGGACGACAGAATCTCAGACGCACCGTGAGATGGCCTCGGGCCTGTCGATGCCAGTTGGCTTTAAAAATGGCACCGATGGCAGTCTGGGCACAGCAATCAACGCGATGCGTGCTGCTGCAATGCCGCACCGTTTTGTCGGGATTAATCAGGCCGGTCAGGTCTGCCTGCTGCAGACTCAGGGCAATCCGGATGGTCACGTAATTCTTCGTGGTGGCAAAGCGCCGAACTACGGTCCCGAAGATGTCGCGCAGTGTGAAAAAGAGATGCTGAAGGCGGGACTGCGTCCAGCCTTAATGATAGATTGCAGCCATGGCAATTCGAATAAAGACTACAGCCGTCAGCCTGGCGTAGCGGAATCCGCTATTGCGCAGATCAAAGACGGAAACCGTTCAATCATTGGTTTGATGCTGGAAAGCCATATCAATGAAGGTAACCAGTCTTCTGAGCAGCCACGCAGCGAAATGAAGTATGGCGTTTCCGTAACCGATGCGTGCATCAACTGGGAAGTGACCGAAACGTTGCTGCGTGAGATGCATCAGGATCTGCAGGGAGTGCTGTCGGCGCGTCTGTCACAAGAGGTGTAAGAGCAATGGTGGCTGAACTGACCGCGTTACGCGATCAAATTGACAGTGTTGATAAGGCGCTGCTGGATCTGCTGGCTAAACGGCTGGAGCTGGTGGCTGAGGTGGGGGAGGTGAAGAGCCGTTACGGTCTGCCTATCTATGTCCCTGAGCGTGAAGCGTCAATGCTGGCTTCGCGTCGCAAAGAGGCAGAGGCGCTCGGCGTCCCCCCGGATCTGATTGAAGATGTGCTGCGTCGTGTGATGCGCGAGTCCTATACCAGCGAAAATGACAAAGGCTTTAAAACCCTCTGTCCTGAACTGCGCCCGGTGGTGATTGTCGGCGGCAAAGGCCAGATGGGCCGGTTGTTTGAAAAAATGCTCGGCCTGTCAGGCTACACAGTTAAAACGCTGGATAAAGAAGACTGGCCTCAGGCTGAAACGCTGCTCAGCGATGCCGGTATGGTCATCATCAGTGTGCCGATTCACCTGACCGAGCAGGTTATTGCACAGCTGCCGCCACTGCCGGAAGATTGTATTCTGGTGGACCTGGCTTCTGTGAAAAACCGGCCTCTGCAGGCGATGCTGGCCACTCATAATGGTCCGGTGCTGGGTCTGCACCCGATGTTTGGCCCGGACAGCGGCAGCCTGGCAAAACAGGTGGTGGTCTGGTGTGATGGCCGACAGCCGGAAGCGTATCAGTGGTTCCTGGAGCAGATTCAGGTCTGGGGTGCGCGTCTGCATCGTATCAGCGCTGTAGAGCATGACCAGAACATGGCGTTTATTCAGGCACTGCGTCACTTTGCCACCTTTGCCTACGGTCTGCATTTAGCTGAAGAAAACGTGAATCTTGATCAGCTGCTGGCACTCTCATCGCCTATCTATCGACTGGAGCTGGCAATGGTAGGGCGGTTGTTTGCTCAGGATCCGCAGCTTTACGCGGATATCATCATGTCGTCAGAGAGTAATCTGGCGCTGATCAAACGTTATTACCAGCGCTTTGGTGAAGCGATTGCGCTGCTGGAGCAGGGCGATAAACAGGCATTCATTGCCAGCTTTAACCGGGTCGAGCAGTGGTTTGGCGATCACGCGAAACGCTTCCTGGTGGAAAGCCGGAGTCTGTTACGCTCGGCCAATGACAGTCGGCCATAAACGAAAAAGGCATCCCTGCGGATGCCTTTTTGCTATTCAACGGTTTCATCGCCGGGTTCAGCGGGTATCACATTCTCGCTGGGATAGCAGCCCAGCACCTTCAGAGAGCGGGTCATGGTCTGTAACTCCTGCAGAGCCTGCTGCATCCGCTCTGATTGCAGGTTACCCTGCACATCAATGTAAAACATCTCTTCCCACGGATTGCCATTAATCGGGCGTGACTCCAGCTTGCTCATAATCAGGTTGTGCTGACGCAGCACCAATAGTGCATCAACCAGCGCACCCGCCTGCTGGCCGGTTGCCATAATCAGTGTCGTTTTCGCTGGCACCTGATCTGAAACCTCGATGGCTTTTCGGGCGAGCACGATAAAGCGGGTATGGTTTTGCTGCTGGTTTGCCAGATTACGTTCCAGCACCTGCAACTGATAGAGCTCACCACCGGCTTCACTGCCTAATGCTGCCACCTTAGGTGAATTGAGCGCAGCCACTTTCTCCATTGCGGCTGCGGTACTCTCGGTATATTCGATTTTCCAGTGCGGGAAACGGTTAATAAACTGGCTACATTGCTGGAAGGGCTGAGGATGGCTGTAAACCGTCTCAATCTGCTGCAGATCGGCAGGGCCATTCACCAGCACGCAGTGGTCGATAGGCAATGTCAGCTCGCCCACAATGGAGAGGCTGGTCTGTTGCAGCAGATCATAGACATCATTGATAGAGCCCGAACTGGTGTTCTCAATCGGCATCACCGCGTAATCAGCCACGCCGTTTTCGACCTGCTTGATGATGTCGTGAAACTTCAGGCAGCCACACTCCACCATGCTATCGAAATGACGTGACGCGTAGTTGCGAGCGGCAAGATGCGAGTAAGAGCCTTTCGGGCCGAGGAAGGCGATACGGGCGGCATGCGCATGGGGATGATTGAGGTTTTTCTGCAGCAGTGCTTGCTGAGTCAGCACTGAATCTTCAATAACCAGCTGGAACAGGCGGGTGATGTAGTGCGCATCCAGTTTATGCGCTTTACCCAGTACAATCAGATTCTCCAGCAGCGCGCGTTCGCGTTCCACATCCCGAATCGGGCGATGCGTGGCAAGTTTTGCATGTGCGACTTCCACTGCCAGCAGACGACGCTCGGCCAGCAGCGTCAGAAGTTTTTTATCCACTGCGCTGATCTTATCGCGTAACGCCAGCAAGGGATTGTCGGGATTCATAGGGCTCACCTGTATGCTATCCAATAAAAAAGCCTCCCGGTTGGGAGGCTTCGTTGTTCGTCTTCGCTTTCATTTTCACACGACGAATAGCCTCCCGTTCAGGGGAAGGTAAAAAAGAAAGCGAAGAAAAACAGAGTGGGTTTCATCGTAATGTCCGAAATGTGAGTGACCTGAGAGTAACCGTACTGCTTAAAAGCTGTCAATAAAAAACGCGCCCGGAGGCGCGTTAAGGAAATCAGGACTCTTCGTCGGCGGGGATAATGTCTTTTACGCTGGCACTGGCGCGGCGGGCTTCAGACTTATGCTGAACTTTATTCAGCTGACGTTCGAGTTTCGCAATCAAATCGTTGATGGCGGTGTACATATCGTCGTGCTTGGCGCTGGCCACCAGAGTCCCGTTCGGTGTGTTAATAGTGGCATCAGCCACGAATTCTTTGGGCTCTTTGGACAGGACAATATGCGGATTAATCAGGTCGGTTTGCCATTTTTCCAGCTTGGCGAGACGGTCTTCAACATGGCTTCGGATTGCCGGGGTGATGTCCATTTGTTTACTGGTAATGTTCAGAATCATTATTCTTACCTCTCTGTCATTTCCGTCTTGGTCTTCTCAGCATAGCGCGAAAAAACGTTAAATGTGAGATTTTGATCACGAAAAAATGTCACTTTTTGTCAGTTACAACATTCTGTGAGAAAGGCAGAGAAACTCGCTGAAATGGCTTGAAGCGAAACGATTAACACGGCATGCTGGATGAGTTAGCTCGCTGGAATCAGATCCAAATCTGACTGTTCTTCGGGCAAAAAAAAGCAGCCATCGCAGGCTGCTTTTTTTGTGGCTGAAATCTGTCGGGCTATCAGCTTTTGTTGACTGCAATGATTTTCGCCACTTTGTCAGCTTCAGCGTTCAGCTGCAGATTACGGTAAGCATTTTCCATCAGTGGCAGGGCATCGTGTGTCGCCTGCGTATCCGGATAATCGCGCATCATACCCTCTACACGGTTAACAACCGCGACATAAGCCTCACGCTTAGTATAGAATTGCGCCACTGACAGCTCATATTTAGCCAGACGGTCTTTCAGATAGACCAGGCGTTTCTGAGCATCAGCCGCATACTGGCTGTTCGGGTAATTACGCAGCAGCTGGGAGAAGTCGCGGAAAGCATCACGAGCGTGCGTCGGATCGCGGTCAGAACGATCAATACCAAAGAAGCCCTGCAGCGCGGAGTCATCCAGCGCCATGTCCGTCAGACCTTTCATATAGATGACATAGTCAATGTTCGGATGCGTGGGGTTCAGACGCATAAAGCGAGCAATGGCAGCCTGCGCCAGGGGCAGATCGGCATTTTTATAGTACGCGTAGATTAAATCCAGCTGCACCTGCTGCGAATAAGGACCGAACGGATAACGATTATCCAGCGCTTCCAGTTGCTTAATCGCGGCTTTAAAGTTACCGTCCTGCAGCTTTTGCTGCGCTGTAGCATAGATTTCAGAAGGCGGGTTGTCCGGTACCGCGTCATTTGAGCCGGAACAACCAACAAGTGCCAGGCTCAGTGTGGCAGCAGCCACCAGATGTTTCATACGCGTCATGACGAAGTGATTATCCTCAAATGTTATGGCGGAAGCTGTCCGTATAGCTCCCGGTAATGACCAGGTACGATAGCACATTATATTAAACGGCATCGCCGTGAAAACCCAACGTTAACGAAGAAGCTGTATATGGCACAACAAGTTCAACTCACCGCAACGGTATCCGAATCACAACTCGGACAACGTTTAGATCAGACTTTGGCGGAATTGTTCCCTGATTATTCACGTTCCCGCATAAAAGAGTGGATCCTTGATCGTCGCGTTACTGTAAACGGCGTTATGGTCGATACCCCCAAAGAAAAAGTGCTGGGCGGCGAGCTGGTCGCGATTGACGCTGAGATCGAAGAGGCACAGCGCTGGGAACCTCAGGATCTGCCACTCGACATCGTTTATGAAGATGAAGACATTATTGTCATCAACAAACCACGTGACTTTGTGGTTCACCCTGGCGCCGGTAATCCGGATGGCACGGTGTTAAACGCCTTACTTCATCACTACCCTGCGATTATGGATGTGCCACGCGCCGGCATCGTACACCGCCTGGATAAAGACACCACCGGTTTAATGGTGGTCGCGAAAACCGTTCCGGCTCAGACGCATCTGGTGGACTCGCTGCAGCGTCGCGAAATCACCCGTGAATATGAAGCGGTCGCGATTGGCAATATGACGGCGGGCGGCACGGTTGAGCAGCCTATCAGCCGTCACTCCACCAAACGTACCCATATGGCGGTTCATCCAATGGGCAAACCGGCGGTGACGCATTATCGCATCATGGAGCATTTCCGGGCTCATACCCGTCTGCGTCTGCGTCTGGAGACGGGTCGTACTCACCAGATCCGTGTGCATATGTCTCACATCAGCCATCCGCTGGTGGGCGATCCACTTTACGGTGGCCGCCCGCGTCCGCCAAAAGGGGCATCAGAGGCATTTATTAATACGCTGCGCGGTTTCGATCGTCAGGCACTGCACGCCACGATGTTGCGCCTCTATCATCCAATCAGTGGTATTGAGATGGAATTCCATGCTGCGCTTCCACAGGACATGGTTGATTTAATCGCGGCGTTAAAAGCAGACACTGAAGAATTTAAAGACCAGATGAATTGGTGATGAGTCTGATTACGCCGCAATGGCCCGCCTCGTCACGCGTTCGGGCCTGCTCGACGCAGCGACAGGGTGGCGTAAGCACGTCGCCCTGGGATGCGCTGAATCTCGGCGGGCACGTGGGAGATAATCCGGATGCGGTGGCGCGTAACCGTCAGTTGCTGGTGGATAAGGCGGATTTGCCCGCTATGCCGCAGTGGCTGGAGCAGGTTCATGGCACGGAGGTCGTGCGTCTGACTGCAGGCGGAAGTACGCCATTACGTGCTGATGCCTGCATTACCGATCAGCCCGGCGTCGTCTGCGCCATCATGACCGCTGACTGTCTGCCGGTGCTGTTCTGTTCGCAGGATGGGACGGAAGTGGCGGCAGCACATGCAGGCTGGCGCGGGCTCTGTGCCGGTGTACTGGAAAATACGCTGGCGCAGTTTCGTTCTCCGCCTGAGCAGATTCATGTCTGGCTGGGGCCGGCCATCGGACCGGATGCGTTTGAGGTTGGCGCAGAAGTGCGTGAGGCTTTTATGGCGCAGGATCCCCGCGCTGTGCAGGCTTTCCGTCCTTCAGGCGACCGTTTTTACGCTGATATCTGGCTGCTGGCGCGTATGCGACTGCAGGCAGCGGGCGTGAATTCAATCAGCGCTGACAGCCGTTGTACCTTTACGCAGCGCGATGATTTCTTCTCCTTCCGTCGCGATGGTATCACCGGGCGTATGGCAACTTTAATCTGGCTGTTATAACCTTACGCCATAAGACGGTCCAGTTAGCGTGTTTTTTACTCAAATCTCAGGTCATTAACCTTGAAATTTTTGAGGGATGACCTCATTTAATCTCCAGTAGCATTTTGACCTGTAATGGGAGGAATTATGCGTCTGGATCGTCTTACTAACAAATTTCAGCTGGCTCTCGCCGACGCGCAGTCCCTGGCTCTGGGACACGACAACCAATTCATTGAACCTCTGCACCTGATGAGCGCATTGCTTAAACAGGAAGGCGGATCGGTTTCACCTTTACTGACTTCGGCGGGTGTCGACGTTACGCCTTTTCGCGCTCAGGTTGAGCAGGCCATCGATCGCCTGCCACAAGTTGAAGGCAGCGAAGGGGACGTTCAACCTTCATCTGACCTCGTCCGGGTATTAAACCTGTGCGATAAGCTGGCGCAGAAGCGCAACGATAACTTTATTTCATCAGAATTATTTGTTCTGGCCGCTCTGGAATCTCGTGGCTCACTGGCCGATCTGCTCAAAGCAGCGGGCGCAACACGCGAAAAAATCACCGGTGCGATTGAACAGATGCGGGGAGGAGACAACGTGAACGATCAGGGTGCTGAAGATCAGCGCCAGGCATTAAAGAAATACACCATCGATCTGACCGAGCGTGCCGAGAAGGGCAAACTCGATCCGGTCATCGGCCGTGACGAAGAGATTCGCCGCACTATTCAGGTTCTGCAGCGCCGTACCAAAAATAACCCGGTGCTGATTGGTGAACCTGGTGTGGGTAAAACTGCGATTGTTGAAGGGCTGGCGCAGCGCATCATTAACGGTGAAGTGCCTGAGGGCCTGAAAGGTCGTCGGGTGCTGGCGCTGGATATGGGTGCACTGGTCGCCGGGGCGAAATATCGCGGTGAGTTCGAAGAGCGTCTGAAAGGGGTGCTGAGCGATCTGTCGAAACAGGAAGGCAACGTCATTCTGTTTATCGACGAACTGCACACTATGGTCGGTGCGGGTAAAGCGGACGGTGCGATGGACGCGGGCAATATGCTTAAGCCTGCGCTGGCGCGTGGTGAACTGCACTGCGTGGGTGCCACCACACTGGATGAGTATCGTCAGTATATCGAGAAAGATGCCGCGCTGGAGCGTCGTTTCCAGAAAGTCTTCGTGGCTGAGCCAGGTGTGGAAGACACCATCGCGATTCTGCGTGGCCTGAAAGAGCGTTACGAACTGCATCATCATGTGCAGATCACTGACCCGGCCATTGTCGCGGCAGCAACGCTGTCTCATCGTTACATTGCTGACCGCCAGCTGCCGGATAAAGCCATTGACCTGATTGATGAGGCGGCATCCAGTATTCGTATGCAGATGGACTCCAAGCCGGAGTCACTCGATCGCCTGGAGCGCCGTATCATTCAGTTGAAGCTGGAGCAGCAGGCGCTGAAGAAAGAGGCGGACGATGCCAGCATCAAGCGTCTTGAAATGCTGGAAACCGAGCTGAATCAGAAAGAGCGTGAATACGCTGAGCTGGAAGATGAGTGGAAGACAGAGAAAGCCTCGCTGTCCGGCACGCAGAACATCAAAGCTGAACTGGAGCAGGCGCGTCTGAATTTAGAGCAGGCCCGTCGCCAGGGCGATCTCGCTCAGATGTCAGAGCTGCAGTACGGTAAAATTCCGGCACTGGAAAAACAGTTAGCCGCAGCGACTCAGGCTGAAGGTAAAACCATGAAGTTACTGCGCAACCGCGTAACAGATGTGGAGATTGCCGATGTACTGGCGCGCTGGACCGGTATTCCGGTGGCACGCATGATGGAAGGTGAGCGTGATAAGTTGCTGCGCATGGAGCAGGATCTGCATGGCCGGGTCATTGGACAGGATGAAGCGGTAGAAGCGGTATCGAATGCCATACGCCGTAGTCGTGCAGGTCTCTCTGATCCTAACCGGCCTATCGGCTCTTTCCTGTTCCTGGGTCCAACCGGGGTAGGTAAAACCGAACTGTGTAAGTCGCTGGCTAATTTCCTGTTCGACAGTGACGATGCGATGGTGCGTATCGACATGTCCGAGTTTATGGAAAAACATTCGGTCTCACGGCTGGTGGGTGCACCTCCGGGCTACGTCGGCTATGAAGAGGGCGGTTATCTGACCGAAGCGGTGCGCCGTCGTCCTTATTCCGTCATCCTGCTGGATGAAGTTGAAAAGGCGCATCCTGATGTCTTCAACATTCTGCTGCAGGTGCTGGATGATGGGCGTCTGACGGATGGACAGGGCCGTACGGTCGATTTCCGTAACAGCGTGGTGATCATGACCTCTAACCTGGGGTCAGATTTAATCCAGGAGCGGTTCGGTAATCTCAGCTATCCGGAAATGAAAGATATTGTGATGGGTGTGGTCGGACAGCATTTCCGTCCTGAATTCGTCAACCGTATTGATGAGGTAGTGGTGTTCCATCCGCTGGCGGAGAAACACATTGCCTCCATTGCGCAGATTCAGCTGCAGCGGTTGTACAAACGTCTGGATGAACGTGGCTATCAGCTGCACATCTCCGATGATGCGATCAAACTGCTGGCGGAAAATGGGTATGACCCGGTCTATGGTGCGCGTCCGCTGAAACGTGCGATACAGCAGCAGATCGAGAACCCGCTGGCTCAGCAGATCCTTGCAGGTTCGCTGGTGCCGGGTAAAACCATCGAAATGGATGTCGTTAACGACGTCATAACGGCACATCAGTAATAGTGCGAATCGAAAAACGGGCCTCTGGCCCGTTTTTTTTACCCTTTAAAGGGGTTTTTGCTTACTTACTGTTCTTTTTGGCTGCAAAGTGAACGGTCAGAAAAAAAGTCTTAATTTGCACTTGCGCTATCTCAGCCGTTCCCTATAATGCGCCTCCACTGACACGGCAAACCG